>JAQBFL010000122.1:0-8798 GCA_032123415.1 bacterium
GGTGGAAAGCACATGCATGGCCCGCACGGGGCGTGTCGTTGCGCGAGGAACAGGGGGTGGATGCCGCCGAGGATATTTGATGCCGCACGAGGACGGGGCAGCCTCTTACCCCATGCCGTTCCGATCCACAGAGCGAACGCCGGACGTGAGCCAGACCGCGCAGCAAGCGCAGAGCGCGCTGGCGCTCTTCATGGCGGCCAGCGCCATGAGCATGCCGCGGACGCCCAGACACGGCAACAACACCGCACCCGTCAGGAGCGCTCCTGCCGCCGCGCCCGCGTGATCGGCCGCGTTGGCCGTTGCGGCGGCGCGGCCTGGCGCCGCCCCCCACGCGCCGAGAAACCGGTTCGCCGCCGGAAACTGGAGCCCCACGGCGGCGCCCGACAGCGCGACCGCCGCATAAACCAGCGCTTCTCCCCCGACGCCGGCCGCCGGCGGCCCCCCCACCGACGCCCGCGCGAGAACGGCGACCACCGCGAGCGGGAGCCCCAGCAGCAGAACCTCCGCCGCCAGCATGGCGCCGGACACCACCGCCAGACGCTCCGCGCGCGCCATCCACCGCCCCGCGGCAACGCCCGGCAGCAGACCCGCCATGAAGGCCGCCACCAGGATCCCGACCCGGGCGTAGACGAAGCCGAACAGCGCTTGGAACAGAAACAGCAAGACGATCTGCAGGCCCATCGCCGCGAATCCGGTGCTGGCGGTGGTCGCGACCACCAACCCTTGCACCCAAGCCCCGGCCGCACGGCGCCGCATGGCGCTTCGCGCAGCCAGGCTGCCGGCCGCGGCCAGCGCCGCGACCGCCGCGGCGGCCAACCACGGCGCCCCGGCTGAGCGCAGCGCGCCGAGTTGCGCCATCCCGCGATGCAGGAAGGCGCCGCTCCAACGGCTCCAGATCAGTTGCTCGTGAAAGTACGTCACCGGCTGCAGCACCCGGTTAGTCAACCCGGGATAGTCGGCGAACCTCCGCCGCACGAAAGCTGTCTTGGCCGGGTCGATCTCGTCGCACCCGAGGAAATACTCGGGACGGAAGAACCGCGTTTCGACGCCCGCTTCCCTGCTGCGCCCGAACAGCGTCGGGCGGTCGAAGGTCAGCCCGGCGGCCGCGCCGCCCGCCAGAAGCCGGTTGCGTTCCTCCGCGGTCACGAGCACCGTGTCGAAGACCTCCGCCAGCGCATGGTAGACCGAGGCGCCGAGCATGGCCGATTCGTCCCGTAGCCGCTCGGAGGTGCGAACCGAGGTGTAGACGAAGCCGTCGGGCGCCAGCAACCGTGCCAGCGCGCGGTAGAACTCGACCGTGTAAAAGCGGTTGAGCGCCGCCGTGGTCGGCTGCGGCGCGTAGACGAAGATGACGTCGAACGCCTGCCCCCCGGCGCGCGCGGCGAACCGCCCCGCGTCTTCGTGCATGAACCGCACGCGCGCGTCCGCGGCGACGCGCGCGAACTCCGCCGGCGCCGTCCGCCGGACCAGGGCCGACACCATCGGGTCCAACTCGACGTGGACGAGTTCTGCGACGGGAAACTTAAGAATCTCGGCAACCTCCCCCACCGGATTGCCCCCCATCACCAGAACGCGGCGCGCACGCGGCTTCTGCGCCATGACGAAATGCACTTCATGCTCGACCGCCGCGGAATCGGGGTAGGCAAACTGCACGTGGCCGTTGGCGTAGAGGACGAACTGGCCTGCCTGTTCGGTCACGGCAAGGTCCTGGTAGACGGACGTGGCGGTCGCGACGAGACGAACGCCGCCCCCGGATTCTGACGCCTCGCGCGCGGGCGGCAGTGCGCCGAGCCCCGTCCACCGCATCGTGGCCAAGCGGTCCTGGAACGCGTCGAGCGCGCCGCCGAGGCTGGCCACGGCCAACAGACCCGTGAGCAGCAGCCCGGCCGCCGCCGCGGCGCCGCGCCTCAGAACTCCGGACAACCGGATGGCCGCGTACAGCGAAGCCGTGCCAAGCAGAGCCAGCATCGCCGCCAGGCTGAGGCGCGGCAGCAACGCGAAGGTCAGCAGAATACCGCCCGCCATGCTCCCTGCGCCGTCCATGGCGTAGGCCCAGGCAACGGGCGCCGCCGCGGAGGCGGGCGTCACGCCCGGCCGCGAGGCGGTCAGAATGCGGCACGCCAGCGGGAAGGCCAGCCCCACCGACAGGCAGGTGGGCAGAACGATCGCCAACGAAGACCAGAACGTCGCCGCAAGTTCCACCCATTCTCCCGGCGGAACGCCCAGAAGCGTCCGGAGGTTCCGCACCAGGAGAACCTGGGCCGGCAGCAGGAACGCCTGCGCGCCAAGCAGACAGGCCAACAGGCGTGCGTCGCGAACGGGCCGC
Source organism: bacterium (assembly GCA_032123415.1). Taxonomy (GTDB): domain Bacteria; phylum Verrucomicrobiota; class Kiritimatiellia; order UBA8416; family JADHWI01; genus JAQBFL01. The sequence goes on from JAQBFL010000122.1 coordinate 2,327, forward strand.
CCCTGGCCAACCGTCAACCGTCCCGCCAGCACTGACCCCAGCGCGACGGCCAGCAGCCAGTTGCCCATGAACACGCCGATGACGACCTCGTGGCCGAGAAGGGCGACCATGAACTCGCGCAGCAGCAGCACCTGGGCCACCGTGGCGATGCCCCCAAAGCAAAACAGAGTCCACAGGACGCCCCCGGGCGCGATAGCGCTCCCGCCGTCCGTTCTATTTCGAGAGCACCACACTCGAAAACACCTTGAACCGTGCGCCCTCCCGCCATGCGTCCGCGGGAAGTCCGGCCTTCATGCTCAACGAATCGAGCGTTTCCTCGCGATTCCATCCCTGCTCCACGGCCACTTCGGGAAGGTAGACGGCTCTCTTACGTCCCTTCTCGATCACGATCCCGTGTTCGCCGACGCGAAACTCGTCGATCGATCCGATCGGAACCATCGGGCTGAGGACCGAGATGTCGACCTCGATCCGCGGCAGCTCGGACGCCGTCACCGGGCGGAAACGGAAATCCCGCAGCGCGGCATTGATCGCGTTGTCGTGGACGGACCGGTACAGCGCCCCCTCAGGCGTCAGCGTGCCGATGCAGCCGCGCAGCTGGCCGCCGATCTTGAGCGTGACGAAGGTCGCCATAGGCTCCTTCATCCGCGGGGTGATGGCGTACCCGTCCAACGCAAACGCCCCCTTGCCGCCGTCGCGCACACACCATGCGAGCGTGTCCTCCGCGATCAGAAACAGCGTCATGCGTTCGTCGTCCGACAGTCCGGCGGACCACACGCCACTCTTGTGCTCCTTGATCATTGTCTTCTCCTCTCGTGCCGGACCCGCCGCATCCCGCGACGCATCGGCTGCCCGGCTATCCGGCGCGTCGGCCCCCGCCGCACCGGCGCACGCTACGCACAACGCCACACCAGCCCGCTTCAGCATGTCCATACGTTTCACGATTTCCAGCGTGCGACGACGGACGCCGGATGTCAAGCCTTCCCATCCCCTCGTTGACCCCGCCATCCCGGTGCTGGTATCGTATCGGTGAGAGGCGTCAGCCCGGCAAGTCGGTCTTCGCCGGTCTTCGCCCCCAACGATTCCGAAACCACGCATTGACGGGGCCGCCGGTTGAATCTATGCTCCGGGTGAAAAAGGTGTGGACTCCATGAGCGAGAACAAGGAAATCGATTCGTTGCGCGTGGCCGTGTGCGGCGACGCGGCCATGGTGCGTGTCGGCGGACGCGGGTCGTTCAAGATGGGTTCGTCGCTGAAAGGCTTTGCGACCGCGGCCTTCGAGCAGCGCGGCTGCCGGCGACTGCTGTTCGACATGGAGGAGTGCGTCACCATGGACAGCACCTTCATGGGCGTCATCGCGGGACTGGCGCTACGCCTGCGGCGGGCGGGCAGCGGGCGGGTGGCCCTCATCAACCTCTCGCCCAAGACCTCCGCGCTGCTGGAAACGCTGGGGCTCAACCGGCTGATCGACGCGTACGGATGCGGAGACGCGCCGCAGGAACTGGGCGAGTGCCTGGGGCGCCTGCGCGAGATGCCCGCCATGGATCTGAAGGACGACGGCAAGGACAAGGGGCTGGAGAGGATGCTCACGGCACACGAGGACCTCGTGCGGGCGGCGCCCGAGAACAGCGAACGCTTCCGGGACGTAATCGGGTATCTGAGGAAGGATATGGACTCGGCGGGGGACCGAAACGATGCGTAAAGCCGTGGTTCTGGACTTGGCGGGCATCGCGATGGATGGGCACGCCCGAATACACGACGCCCTGAAAAGCGCGCTGTCGCGGCACAACGTTCTGTTGACGCCCGCCTTGTTCGGCGGCTGTTTCCTCGACCAGGACGTCGCGGTGGGCGCCCAACGTCTGCTGGCGGCCATGCCGGTCAAGGGCGCGACGCTCGAAAACCTGGCGCCGGAACTCGAGACGGCCGTGGGGCGGAGCCTGGCCGAAACGGCCAAGGCGCCAGCGGCATTGCGCAAGTGCGTCGCGGCCTGGGTGCGCGGGGGCGCCCAGGTCGGGCTGGTCAGCACGCTCGATCGGCAAGCCGCCGCGAAGGCGCTGACGCGGCTCCAACTGACGGACACACCCTTGCCCATTCTCGGATTTTCGCGGCGCAAGGGGTACGTGGCATGCGCGGCGGCATGGCTCGGCATCTCCCGAAACCTGCGGATTCCGCCCTGCTACATTGTCGCGGTGGTTGCCTCCGCGGCGTCTCACCGCGGCGCGCTGTTCGCCGGCATGAACACCGTGGTTGTCGCGGGCGAGCACACGGCCGGGCAGGACTTCACCGGCGCGGGCGCGGTCGTATCCGGCATCGAGGGGCTGGACGCTGCCGTCACGCACAGCCTGGGATGCCTGAGATGACAACCCAATTGCAGGCGGCCCGCGATGGAAAGTTGACGGATGCCATGGCCGCGGCGGCGCGCGCGGAGGAGCGCGATCCGCGCGAGGTCCTGGCGGAGATTTCCTCGGGGCGCGCGGTGCTGCCGTCGAACCCCGGCCACGGCGGCGTGCGGGCCATGGCCGCCGGACGCGCCTTCCGCACCAAGGTCAACGCCAATATCGGCGTATCGCCCGAAAACTCGTCGGTCGGCAAGGAGCTGTGCAAGTTGACCGAGGCGCTCGACGCGGGCGCCGACTTCGTCATGGACCTGAGCGTCGGCGCCGACCTGGCGGACATCCGCCGCCGGATGCTCGATGCCTGCCCCCTGCCGCTGGGCACCGTGCCGGTATACGAGGCGCTCGCGCGCTGCGGCGGCCAGGTGGCCGACCTCACCGAACGAGATCTGCTGACCGTGGTGGCCGAGCATGCCTCGCAGGGCGTGGACTTCATGACAATCCATGCCGGCCTGCTCCGGGAGCATCTGCCCATGGCCGCCCGGCGCAAACTCGGCATCGTCAGCCGCGGCGGAGCCATCCTGGCCCGATGGATGATGCTCGCGGGCGGCCGCGAGAACCCTTTTCTGACCCACTGGGACGAGATCATGGACATCTGCGCCGCGCACGACGTCACGGTATCGCTGGGCGACGGCCTGCGCCCGGGCTGCCTGGCGGACGCCGGCGACGACGCCCAATTCGGCGAGCTCGACGTCCTGGGGCGGCTCGTACGCCGCTGCCGCGACCGCGGGGTGCAGGTCATGGTGGAAGGCCCCGGACACGTGGCCATCGACCAGATCCCCATGCAGGTCGCACGCCAGCAGGCCGTCTGCGACGCCGCGCCGTTCTACGTGCTCGGGCCGCTGGTGACCGACGTGGCGGTCGGCTACGACCATATCGCCTGCGCCATCGGCTCCACGGTCGCCGCAATGCACGGCGCCTGCCTGCTGTGCTACGTGACGCCCGCCGAACACCTCGGCCTGCCGACCGTGCAGGACGTACGCGACGGCGTGGCGGCCTGCCGCATCGCGGCGCACGCCGCCGATGTCGGCCGCGGCTTGCCGGGCGCCCGACGGCGCGACGACGCCATGGCAACCGCCCGCGCCGCGCTGGACTGGGAGGGCCAATTCGCCCAGGCGCTTGACGGTGCCACGGCGCGCAAACGCTTCGCGGAGGCCAACAAGAACCGGGACGGCGAGGATGACCATTGCTCGATGTGCGGCCGCGATTTCTGCGCCGTTCGCGCCAGCCGCGCGCTCAAGGAGCTGATCCAGTGACGCCGCTGCCCGGCACCCAACGGCTGCTCGAGACAGTCCGGCGGCTCCGCGGCCCCGACGGATGCCCCTGGGACCGCGAGCAGACCCTCGCCTCCCTGAAGCCCTACCTCATCGAAGAGGCCTACGAGTTGCTGGACGCGATCGACTCCGGCGACCCCGACCAGCACCGCGAGGAACTCGGCGATGTGCTGCTGCAGGTGGCGCTGCAGGCCCAGATCCGCACCGAACAGAAGGCCTTCGACTTCGACCGGGTGGCGGACGAGCTGGCATCGAAACTCATCCGCCGCCACCCCCACGTCTTCGGCGAAACCGAAGTGCGCGATTCGGCCGAGGTACTGCGCAACTGGGACCGCATGAAGGCCGCGGAGTCGGACAAGGCGCGCGCCCGCGCGATCTCCGACGGACTGCCGCGCGGACTGCCCGCCCTCCAGAAGGCCGAGCGCATCCAGGCGCGCGCCGCGCGCGTGGGATTCGACTGGCCCTCCGTCAAGGGCGTGCTGGACAAGGTGCGCGAGGAGATCGACGAGATCGAGGAGGCCGACGCGCGGGGCGACAAGGACGGCCTGCGCGAGGAGCTCGGGGACCTGCTGTTCGCGCTGGCCAACCTGGCCCGGCACGAGGGCATCCACGCCGAGGAGGCCCTCCAGGATGCCTCCGCGAAATTCATCCGCCGCTTCGAGGCCATGGAATCGCGCATCCGGGCCTCGGGCCGCAGCCTCGACGACTGCACGCTCGAGGAGATGGACGCCCACTGGAACGCGGTCAAGGCCCATGCGCAAGCCCCAGGCTGACGCCGCACGGCGGGCGCGATGTTTTGCTGGCCAAACGCGGCCGGTTGCGCATAAGATGCTGCCATGAAGCGCGCGCTTTACTCTTTGACGGCGGTGTTCGCAACGCTGACCGCGCTGGCCGACAACCCCGCCGCGCCGACGCAGGACGCGGCGCCGGCCGCGTCGGGAACGACGTACGTGATTCCCGTCAGCGGCATGATCGAGCGCGGACTGCTGTACGTCTTGCGGCGGGGCCTGACCCAGGCCGAGCGCGAAGGCGCGGGCGTCGTCATCCTGCACATGGACACCCCGGGCGGCAAGGTCAACGTGACCGAAGACATCATCCGGCTGCTCGTGGCCTTGCCTTCTTCCGTGCGCACCATCACCTTCGTGGACCCCGACGCGCTCTCCGCCGGCGCACTGATCGCCATGTCCACGGACGAGATCTACATGGCGCCGGGCAGCCGCATCGGCGCCAGCGCGATCGTCACGGCCTTCGGCGACATCAAGGACGGGGACATGAAGGAGAAGTTCGTCTCGTCGCTCGTCGCGCTGGCCTCCAGCGCCGCGGAACGCAAGGGCCACGACCCGGCCCTGGTCGAGGCCATGATCCGGCGCGAAGCGGAATACCGCATCGGCGACGAGGTGCTTTGCCCCGCCGGAGAATTGCTGACGCTGACCGACCTGGACGCGGTGCGCATCGTCGGCGAGGGAGACGAAGCCCGGCCGCTGCTGGCCGCCGGCACGGTCAAGACGCTCGACGAACTGATCCGCGCCATCGGCCGCGAGGGGCTGCCCGTACATACGATCCAAGTCACATGGTCCGAGCGCATCGCCCGCTGGGTGGAGTTGTTCGGCTTTCTGTTCCTGCTGGGCGGCATTCTCGGCCTGTATATCGAATTCAAGATTCCGGGGTTCGGGCTGCCGGGCGTTGCCGGCATCCTGTGCCTGGCGGTTTTCTTCTGGGGACATCACGTGGCCGGGCTGGCCGGCATGGAAGAGCTGCTCCTCTTCATCCTGGGCGCGGCGCTACTGGCCGTCGAGATTTTCGTCATCCCCGGGTTCGGCGTCACGGGCATCGCCGGCATCGCGCTGATGTTCGGCGCACTGCTGATGGCGATGGTGCAGTTTGACCCTCTCGGCGGATGGATGCCCACATCCGCCGGACAGTTCCAGACGGCGTTGATTACGTTGACGGGCTCCATCCTCGGCGCCTCTGTCGCCGGCGTGCTCCTGGCGCGCTACCTGCCGGGAACCCATGCCTTCAGCCATATCGCGCTGGGGACTTCGGTCGGCAGCAACGCGGGCTACCGGGCTTCGGACCCGACCGACTCCCTGATCGGCCTGCGGGGCGTAGCCGCCACGGACCTGCACCCCGGCGGTATCGGCGACTTCGGCGACCGGCGCCTGGATGTCATCTCGCAGGGCGTGTTCATCGCCAAGGGCGCGCCCATTGCGATCGTCGAAGGGCACGGCAGTCGGATCGTGGTGGCGCCGGACGCGTCCGATGGAACACGGGAACATTCGGCATGACAACGTCCATGGAATTTTTCTGGATTCTGCTGCTGGGCGGGCTGATGCTGCTGGGCGCCGAAGTGTTCGTGCCTGGCGGCATACTGGGCGCGTTCGGCATGCTCGCCCTGGTGGGCGCCTGCGCCGTCGGTTTCCTGGCGTTTCCCGGCTACGGCCCCCTCGTAGCCGTCGGCATCGTGGTGCTGGCCGGGCTCGCTCTGGTCGTATGGATACGGATGTTCCCGCGTTCGGGACTCGGTCGCCGCATGACCGTGTCGCGCGACCTGAGGGACGCCAAGGCCACGGCCGACGGTCTCGGAGGCCTGGTCGGCGCCGAGGGGCAGGCCGTGTCGGACCTGCGCCCCTCCGGTTTCGCGCTGATCGGCGGGCGGCGCCTGGACGTCATCACGCAGGGCGGTATGATCGCAAACGGCGCGGCGGTCCGCGTCGTGCTGGTTGAAGGGAACAGGGTCGTTGTGCGCGCCGCCGGGAGTCCGACGGCGGCCGCCGCCCCGCGGAGCGGCGCCTGAGCTGAGCGCCGGAT
>JAQBFL010000123.1:0-3585 GCA_032123415.1 bacterium
GAGTTCCCGATCCAGAGGGCGAGCCCCACGCCAATGCAACCATCCGCCGCGTCGGCCGCCGTCGGCGGGGATGCTAGAAAAGACGGCAGGGTCGGAAGCGTACCGTTCCACCACCGCCACAAGACCGCGTCGATGCCGTCGGCCCGCGTTTCGGGCAATAGCGCCTGCGTCAGTCCGAGCGCGAACCAGCGAGGCACGCGGGAGCCTTCAGGACGCAGTTCGTCCCATGGCGGGGCATCGCCCCGCGCACCCGCCACCCAGGCATCGAGCAAAGCGCCGCAAAGCGCCGCATCGTCCTCCAGCCCCCGGTGCGTCCAGGGCAGGTGGACGACGACACGCCACCCCGGCACATCCACCTTGAAGCCTCCTCCTTCATTGCGGGCGGCGGAGTCGGAGGGGCGTTCGAGAACCAGGACGGCAAACGGGCGATCCCTGTCGAAGGGAAGATCGAGGCCGGTGAAGCGTTCGAGACGCGTCATGACGTCCTCGACCCATCGGACAATCATGAGGTTGGTGCCGCTGTCGCGTCCGACGACGCTCAGCCGCCCCTCGGCGCCGCGCAGCACCTTGTAGCTTGCCGCCCTGGCCGCGGACGCCGCGGCGGCGGCCGCCGCATCCCCGGCCCGCGCTCCCGCGCACGCCACGCAGCTCGCCGCCAGGGCCGCACAGACCGCCATCCGCTTTGCCATTCGTCGACAGGCGCCTTGCACTGACAGTTCACCCGCTTCGTCAATCCGACGCTCGCTCACGCGCGCGGCTCAGCGAGACACGGTGACAATCGCCTTGCCGGCCTCGACGCGGATGTCCTGCGCCGCGCGCAGCAGGTCGGATTCCTTGCTTCCCGCGAAGAAGTCGACGAAGGGCCCAACCGCCAGCTTCTTCATCGGCCCCATGGGGAGATGCCCGATGGAACCGGCGGTTACGACGAGCCGCTTGTCCACGGGGACGCACCGTATGTCATAGGACAACTTGGGCGTCAGGCTGACAGGCCCCAGCGACCAGGCGCCCAGGGAGCGTACGATCCGCACCGCGAAGCCCTGCGGGAAGAACTTGACGGAGCAGGACTCGACCCGACTGGCCTGGCGGACGCGCTGGTAACGCAAGTAGCCGTTGACATCCTTCTCGGCAAACTCGCCGGTCAGGCTCTGGCCCTGCCGCAGGCGGACCATGGTCTCGATCCGCCGCTGCACATTGCCCGAGCCGGCCGCCGTACCCTGCTCCCCCAGAGGCGCCGTGACAGGCCAGAGCGCCATGCCCACCGCCAACACGACCAGCGCCACCGCGACCCCGATGGCTTTCCGGTAGTGTGCGGCGACGAAACTGAGCCTCTGGTCCTCGGCCACCGCATCACTCGTCATCATCGCCAGGTTCAGCCTGGATCCGCAGGCGTTGCAGAACACCCGACCCAACTCGTTCTTCACCCCGCACTTTACACATATGAGCATGGGCAACTCCTTAAAGGGACATCTTCCGCCGCGTCCGCTATTCGTTCTTCGACGCCGGCGACTTGCCCGCGTCCGGTTTGACTGCGACCGCTTTGGCCGCAACTTCTTTGGGCTTCGATTCCGTCGCGGACGCACCCGCCGCGCTCTTTTCCTTGGTCGACTCTTGTTTGTAGGACGAACTACGGTAATCGGTCTGGTAGAAGCCGCTTCCCTTGAAGATGATGCCCGCGCCCGTGCCGATCAGGCGCTTGACCCGCCGCGTCTTGCACTCGGGGCAGATCCGAACCGGGCTGTCGGACATCTTCTGAAACAGCTCGAAGCGCAAGCCGCACGCGCCGCACTCGTAGTCGTATGTAGGCAAAACGAAACCTCCATGCACTGGTTGAGGCATCAATCTACTCCAAACGCAACGGCGTGTCAAACGCGAGTCCGACAACGCGAGTCCGTCACTTCGCCACTTCGCCTTGGTCACTTCGCATTGAGCTGGCGGGCGTCCTCTTTCGAGCAGGCGCGCGGGCGGCACGGGCTTTTCGAGCACGATCCGTAGTCCTTCAGGATCTTCTTCACCTCGCCGGCCTGGTAACTCGTATGCAACAGCTCGTGAGACTTGTGTCCGTTCGGCTCCCCGAGGAACTCCTCGTAGAGCCGCTTGATCGTCGGGCTTTCGTGCGACTTGCGCAGGCTCTTGGCCGCGTCGATCGCGTACAGCTCACGCGCCGAGAGCGAGATGGCGCCCTCGCGCCTGCCGTACTTCACGGCGTTGCTGACCAGGTTCTCGAACACCTCGCGCACCATGTTCAGATCGGAATGAACGAGCATACCTTCGTCCACGCGGTTTTCCAGCTTCATCGCCTTCACGGCGATGTCGGAGTCGAACGCGTCCAGAATCGGCGCCAGCACGTCGCGCCGCACGGCCACGCGCGTGCGCACCGGTTGCAGCTCTCCGTTCTCGATGCGCGCAAGGCTCAGATAATGCCGCACCATCTCGCCCAGCCGGTTGCTGTTCGAGTCGATCACGCGCACCGCCTTGGCCTGCTTCTCGGCAATGATATCCGATATCCGCTCGCCCCACCTTAACAACCGCCGCTTCCCGCCACCCCTCCATCCTCTCGCCGTCCCACGGGGAGATACCCCCGCCACCCAGGGGGACGGAGAGCCGTGGGTTGATATTATCAATTTATTTTGATTTTTTATCTTGATCTATGCCTCGTCATTCCGTAGCGTGTGGTTCGAACAGTCACGGGGTGCTTTCATGGCCAGGCCAATAGAGTTCGATCCATGCGTCATACGCGCCGCGCGCCGCGCGGCCGGAATAACCCAACGCGAGGCAGCCCGACGGATCGGCGCGACGCAATCGGCGGTCAGTATGTTCGAGGGGGGAAGGCGCGACGCTTTGGCGGCCGACAAAGTGAGCGCGCTGGCGCTCGAGATCGGAATCGACCCTGAGACGCTGGCCGCGTTCACGGAGATTTCCGCGCGGGGCGCCTCGGTTCCGAAGTTCTGCCCCACACCGGACTGTCCCCGCAATGTGCCTTACGTCGCGGGAGGCTGTCTGTGCATCCATGCTTCCGTGGCGCCGGGGCCGGCGGGGAAACGATCCTACTGCGCGCTCTGCGGAGAACTGCTCGATGATCGATGCCCGAACGTGGAGTGCGGGGCGCCGGTCTGCCCAGGCGCCTTCTGCCCGTCCTGCGGGACACCCTACGTGACGCCGAATTTGCCGCCGGGGGCCGACCCGGAGTCCTACGCCGCCGAACGGCGGCGCCTTTTGAGTGAGTTGCGAGGCCTGCTTCCGGGCGATCGCTCGTCGGTCGGCGCGGGCACGGCATCGCCGCCCGAACCGAATTCGAACAAGAGGTGACGAGGTGGAGCCGAACGTCGAGTATGGAACTGCGCGCCTGAAGTCGGTGGCCGAGCTGGGCCACACCAACACGCTGGGGGCATTGGTCGTGGGAGACAACTGGGTCGTCATGGCCATCGCCCATGCAGACCCCATGGGACAGATCGTCCCGATACGCCAGCGGTGCCGGTTCTTCGAAGCCGCGCCCGGCGAGGATCCATCGCTTGCCGCGGTATCGGACGCCGTCGTGCAGTGCTGGACAGCCCTCGGGGGCGATCATGAGCTGATCTACTCGCGTTT
>JAQBFL010000124.1:0-2898 GCA_032123415.1 bacterium
GCGGGACAACAACCGTGTCGGGAACTGGGCGGTGGGCACAAGCGTGCTGTACACACCCGGAGCTCCTAACTCGGTGACCGCGAGCCTGCCGGCGTTTGACCAGATTTGGATCAGCGAGGTGATGCCGTCGAACACCGCGTCGTTCCAAGACAACGCCGGCGAATATGAGCCCTGGGCGGAGCTTTACAACAGCGGCAGCAACAGCGTAAATCTTCTTGCAAACGGCTATTACCTGACCGACAGCTACACGAACCTGACCAAGTGGGCGTTTCCGAACGGGTGGAGCGTGACGAACAACGGACGACTGCTGGTGTGGTGCGACAACGAGCCCGGCCAGACAACCCCGACTAACCTGCACGCCGGATTCATGATGAACAGCGCGAGCGGAAGCGTGGCGCTGGTGCGAGTGAGCGGCGGAGCGACAATCGTCGTGGACTATGTGAACTACTATCTTGTCGGGGCTGGCGAGTCGTACGGGCGGTATCCTGACGGGACCGGAGCGACTTTGCAGGTGTTCCACTATCCGACGCCGGGAGCGATGAACAACTCGTTGTCATCGGGCGCGAATATCCGGATCAACGAGTGGATGGCATGGAACAACACCACGACAGTCGATCCGGCGGACGGGGAGTCTGACGACTGGTTCGAGTTGTACAATGCCGGGACAGGGGGAGTGGATCTGACCGGTTTTCAGCTTGCCGGGAACCTGATGACGAACAATGTCACCAAGGTGCCCGGAGGCACAACGATACCTGCTCACGGCTTCCGGCTGGTATGGGCGAACAGCAGGAACACGGTGAGTGGTCCGGACTTGTATGTGGATTTCGGGTTGAGCAAGACAGGGGATACGATAGCGCTTTATGCACCGGACGGGACGGTGGTGGATTCCGTGGTGTTTGGCGCGCAGTTGCGGGATGTTGGAGAAGGTCGTTGGCCGGACGGATACGACACGGTTTACCAGATGCCGCTTCCGACGCCAGGGTCATCGAACCGGCTGTTAACGATTAACGATTTTGCGCTCACCAGCGCGAGCAACGCGGTATTGAGCTGGAACACACAGCACGGCAGGCAATACCGTCTATACTACACGGATTCGCCGACCAACTCGGTATGGACAAAGACGACGAACGACGACTTCAAGCCGACCGGCAATACGTTTTCCACGAATATAAGTCTCTCCATGCCGGACGCCACGCGATTCTACAAGATCCTTCAACTGGTGGATTGAACAGCGCCTGTCAAAGATCCTGAACTTGTTTTGAACAGGGCGATGGATCTGCATAAGCGTCATTTGTTGTGCTTGCGCTGACAGGTTTGGCGGATGGCGGCGCGTTGACGGGAAGGAATTGAGCGAACAGATCGAAATCAAGGAAACCAACCGAGCGGAAAGTAAAAATGCCGATCAGCAAGCCAAGTCCCTTGCCCTGTGAAGCCATGCTCGATCTCGATCCCGCGCTTGGAGACGAATGGCTGTGGATGCTGCCGCCAACGGACGTCCACGCCGATGCGGCCGGCGTCGTGCATGCCGAGGTCGCCTTCCGTGCCGATTCCCACCCGGAGGACCGCCCGCCGCTCAAACGCACGTTGCGCTTTCGCGCTTACGGCGGCGTGGTGATGCGCGTGTCGCTCGATGGCGCCGGGTCCGGCGATCCGGGAACGCGCACCTCGTTGATGTTGGCTTTCGATGACGCCTTGGCGCCGGAAGCGTTGACCGTGCGCCGACTGGGCACGACCTGGGAGGCCATCGACGCGCGGGGCCGGGTTCGGGTGCGCATCGCCACCGATCCGGGGCCAGTGCGCCACTGGCAAACCGGCTTCCTTCCGGGATCCCGTCCGTGGTGCGCGATCACCGTGTGGCCGGATGGGCACACCGAGGTGCCCTTTGTGCCCTGCGATACGTTCTGGGTGCCCTTGACGACCGCGCATCAACTGAGCCTGGTGGCGCGCGGCGGCCAGCCGCGGGCGGTGCAGTTTTCACTCGCGGCGGAGCACGACGAACGCTTCGCCGGCACCGGCGAGCGCTTCGCGACCATGGATCTCAAGGGCCGCACCATCGTGCTGGAAAACGAGGATGCGCTGGGCGCCAATAATCGGCGCTGCTACAAGAACGTGCCGTTCTGGTGGTCCTCGCGCGGTTCGTCCACCCCTGGCTATGGCGTGTTCCTGCATACGCCCTGCCACGCGCGGGTATCCTTTGCCGATCTGTCGACCCGGGCCGTTCTGGCCAGCGTCGAAGAGCCCGATCTCGATCTGTTCCTCATCGGCGCGGGCGCCGGCACCGCCATCGCCCAGGTCCCCGAACGCCTCCTGTTCCACTACCGGCAACTGACCGGCTTCCCGCCGCCGATTCCGCGCTGGTCGTTGGGCATGTGGATGTCACGCATGACCTATTTTTCCGCCGACGAAGTGGACGGCATCGCCCAACGCCTGCGTGACGAACAGTTTCCCTGCGATGTGCTGCACCTCGATACCGGGTGGTTCCAGTACGATTGGAAGTGCGACTGGACCTTTTCGCGCGAACGATTTCCCGACCCGGCGGGGTTCATCGCCCGCCTGCGCAGCGCCGGCTTTCGCATCAGCCTCTGGCAGTGGCCGCGCGTTGCGGCGGGCATCCCGCTGCAAGCCGAAGCGCGCGCACTCGAGGTGGTCATCCCCCAGCGCGGTGGCGCCGACGGCCGGGCCAGCGAGATGGGGCAAAGCGGCGAGGCCGACATCGACTTCCGCAAGCCGCAGGCCGTGGCCTGGTACCAAGGCAAGCTGCAGCCGCTGCTGGCCATGGGCGTAAGCGCCATCAAGACCGACTTTGGCGAGACCTTGAAACCCGACAATGACTACGGCGATTCGTCGCTGACCCGTGAGCACAACCTCTACGCGCTGCGCTCCCAGCAGGCCGCGTGG
>JAQBFL010000125.1:0-3998 GCA_032123415.1 bacterium
CCCCGGATGTTGCCGTGTCGGCGCCGGGTGCAGGCGTCTGACGCCGGAGCGCGATTTCCTTGCCCAGGGCGAACCCGACGCTGACGAGCACGAAGCCCAGCAAGACGCGGGTCAGCAGCTTGACGAATTTCTCACTCATGGCAATCCTCACCGTTCACTTGGGGGAGCATTCGCCGACCTTGCACGCCTTCTGAATCTGCGCCGGCGACATCTTCAGCTTGTCCTGCAACGACTGCTCGATCGTGATTGCCTCGCCCATCTCCAGCGGATGCTGCTCCGCCCATTTCCTGAGGTTGCTTTCGTTCACGAAGAACCCCTGATGGAAGCAACCGGCGGACACGAACTTGCCCTCGGCGCTCTTGCGCTTACCGAACCACGCCACGGCGGTCTTGGGCTCGATGGAAGACACGTAGCCGCCCAGGGTCTTCACGATGACCGGCTCGCCGGTCAGCCGATCCGGCTCATGGACCTCGAGGTCTTTGCCGGTGCGTGACGCCACACCCATTGCGCAATGCGCGCAGCATCCCCACGTGTGCATGCCATCAACCTTTACCAACGCCACATCTTCGGGATAGACGGACCGGTCGCAGAATCCGCACCGCGCGGCCAGTTCCTTCTGTTTCAGAACGCCGTATCCGACCACACTGCCGCCTTCAGCCGTGCGCGCCTTCTCGGCCTCCGCCCGTACGGCGAAAGCCTTCACGGTCGGCCGCCCGGTCTCTTCTTTCATGCCGCAGAGGTACGTTGCAGCCATGGCGGGAATCATCTTCCCCGTAGCGGCATCCGCGATGATCGCCGCCTTCTCCGTGGCCTCCAGGTCCTTCTGCAGGCACGAGAGCATGACAAACAGGTGATGCGCGGAGCAGAGGTTGACATGGCCCTTCTCCGTGGGCACCGTGACCATGGATTCCGCGGCAACATCGCCGTCGCACATGAAGCAGACCTTATCCCTCGGCCGCTCGTCCTTGACGGCTGCTTCGACGCGCTTGAAGGTTGGTCCAAAGGGAGTCAGGTCCGCGCCGAGTTCCTTCCACTTGAGCAGGATCCCATGCTTGGAGATGAAGCCTTCGTGTCGCCAGAGTTCCTTGCCGTCGGCGTCGAAAAATATTTGCGTGGGGATCAGCTTGATCTGGTGCTTCTCCGCCAGCGGCAGATTCGCCTTGTCCCCGATGCTCACGAATTCCACGTCCAGTTTTCCGGCCTGTTCGGTCTTCAGTTCCTCCAGGGCCGGCGCCATCAGCTTGCATGGAATGCAGAACTTGTCGCCGAAATCCACCACCTTCGGCAAAGCCTTCGGCTTTGCCGCCGTGGCAACCGCCACAATGGCCAGCGTGATCATAAGCCAACCTGCGATTCGCATCGTTCTCATGAATGCCATCTCCTTATCAGCGATGGAATAATGGAACAGTGGATGGTTGGAAGTTTCTCTCCATTTCCAGTGTTCCATTCCTCCATTCGTCCTTTCTTCCTTCTCTTCAACTCGGACGCCTTTCCATCACGGTCTCAGTTTGGCCAGCAGACCTTCCAGCTTGGGCCGCGCCGCGGCGACGAACGCGGTCGCTTCCTCGGCCACCGGTTTGACAGGGACCAAATCCTGAACTTCTGAAGACGACAGCCCCGAGTCGCGCATGGCGGCAACCGCGCCGAGCAGCATCTTCTCGATGCCATCCCAAGCCGCTTGCCGCGAAAGCCCGGAGGTCTCGGCCAGCGATGCCAACATGTCGAGCTGCGGCCATAGGAACGTCAAGCCCATGGCGGAGACGACCGCGTAGACTTCAAGGTGCGCCTCGGGGACTTCGACGCACTCGCCCAAACCGGCGAAAAGTCCGCGCAACGATGCCCGATCCTGTTCTCCCAGCGCTTCGCCGAAAGTTGTCGGGTTGTACCCCTTGCCGACGATGGACGGGGCATTCGGGATCATGCGGGCAATGCGAACAAATCCGCCGAGCATCTCCGCCAGCTTGGCGACTGTGAACTTCGGCGCGAGCGACACCACAATGGAGTCGGCCTTCAACGCTGGTTTCAGCTCCGGGAGAACACTGGCGACGACCGGCGGATGCACGGCCAGAAACACGATGTCCTGCGCCGCGGCCTCCGCGAGGGTTCCGAGTTCGATACCGGGATGCGAGCTTCTCAATTTCGCTACCACGTCCCGGTTGCTGTCGAAGGCAACGAGCTTGTCCGGCATGGCGCCGGCCTGTTTCCATCCGCCCAAGAAGATCGTCGCAACCCTGCCGCTTCCAATGAAGCCCACGCTTCTCGTACTCATCGTGTGTCTCCTTCTCTATGGGGCTTTTACGCCAGGAACTTCTTGATCTCGTCCGCGCCCAGCACCTTGCCGGCGCTCTTGACCTGCCCGTCCACTACCAGGGCCGGCGTGGTCATGACGCCGAACGCCATGATGTCGGTGATCTTCTCGACCTTCTCCACGCTGGCCTCGATGCCCAGCGCTTTGACCGCCGCCTCCGCGTTGGCCATCAACAACTTGCACTTCGGGCAACCCGTACCAAGCACCTGAATCCTCTTCATGTTTCGTGTTTTCCTTGTACTGTATTGGAGTATTGGAACAGATTCACTTCCCTCACTCTCCCATCATTCCACCATTCCAACGATCCACCCATACCCCATCCCCGTGATCGTGGCCATAACCACCACGAGCCCTACAAAGGTCAGTGTCTTCTTCGGTCCCAGGATCGAGTTGATGACCAGCATGTTCGGCAACGAGAGCGCCGGGCCGGCCAACAGGAGGGCGAGGGCGGGCCCCTGGCCCATGCCGCTGTCGAGCAGGCCGCGCAGGATCGGCACTTCCGTGAGCGTTGCAAAGTACATCAGTGCCCCGGTGACCGAGGCAAAGAAGTTGGTCCAGACCGGCCAGATCAACGCCAACCAAACCGGCGCCTGACTTCCGTCGCCGGAGAGCAGGGACAGAAGGGCGGATGGCGAATCGCCCACCAGAGCCTGAATCCAAACATTCGACACGATGCCTGCGTCCTTGCTGTCAGGACTACCGAGGAAGAACCCAGCCGCAAGCACGCCACCGAACAATAGCGGGAGTATCTGCTTCGCAAAACCCCAGGTCTGATCACGCCAGTCCTTCAGTTCCACCCCGCCGAAGAACGTCAGACCGGCCAACCCAGCCGACCCAGCCGCGAAGGCCGCCACCGGATACCCCGGAAGCGCAATGGCAAGGACCAGCGCCGGAACCGCAGCCAGGACAATCCAGGCCAGGCGCACCTTGAAGAATCGCCACAGGCAAGCACCCATGAGCACCGCGAAGAGCGCTGTCACCAGCCACTTGGCCTTGAAGATGGCGTACCAGAGCCCCGCCTGTTCCATCGGCTTGCTCCAGTTGGCGAACACCAGGATGCCGACCATCGAGAAGAAATAGAGCGCCACCTGCCAAAGGGGTCGCTCGCCCTTCTCGTCGTCGCCGAGATACACGTCCTGCGCCTGCGCTGCCTTCGCCCGTTCCTCTTTGAGGAAGATCAGGTGCATCAGAAGTCCGATGATCACGCTGAACGCCACCGCGCCGACCGCCCGCGCTACGCCCAGTTGCCACCCCAGAACCCGCGCGGTCAACACGATCGCCAGCACGTTGATGGCCGGGCCGGAGTACAGGAAGGCGATGGCCGGCCCGAGTCCCGCCCCGCGCATGTAGATGCCGCCGAAGAGGGGTAGAACCGTGCAGGAACAGACCGCCAGGATGGTGCCCGAGACGGATGCCACCGAGTAGGACAGCCATTTCGACGCCTTCGGACCGAAATACTTCATCACTGCGTTCTGGCTGACGAATGCGCCGATGGCCCCGGCGATGAAGAAAGCGGGCACAAGGCACAGCAGAACATGTTCCCTGGCATACCACCTGGCCAACTTGAACGACTCGATCAGGGCGCCCTGAAAGCGCGCCGCCTCGACCGGTAGATAGTACAGGACCGCAAAGAGCCCGATCAGCCAGCCCAGAATCTTCAATTCCTTCCGATTTCCTTCGCTCACGTGTC
>JAQBFL010000126.1:0-2652 GCA_032123415.1 bacterium
GGCGCCTGATCGGCAGCGCGGTCAAGGTTTTCATCGCCTTGCTGATGATGTTGATCGTGACCCTGGCCCTGATCTTCTAGCCTGAGTTTCGCTGCCGTCCCCTGGGATGCTTAATTACAACCGCGAAAGCTGCGAAAGAACGCGGAAAGGGGACGCAGGGCCATGCAGCCATCCCAGGTACTGTCAGGCAAGTACCTGCTCTTGCGGTGATGACATTCACCAGTAGAGTAGCTCCGGGGGTTAGCCCGGAGCCCTCGTTGAACCGTGCGTACAGATTTCCAGTACACGGCTCTCCCGTCGTCCTCGTTGCAAGACATTACACGGTGCAGATCAGAGATGCTTGAGTGGATGCTACAACATTTGCCATCCCAGACGATGGAGCCCCGCATAGAAGCTCTCGCCGTCCTTCAGCGGTGTGCATCTCCGTTGACTGCGATGTCGGAGAAAACCCTTGAACCGTTGCAGAGTGAACCAGTTGAGGTCGCGGAAACACTTGCGCGGATAACCGTAGGCGAAGTACTGCGCCCAGCCTCTGTTGAGCCGGTTGACCTGCTCCAGAGTGTCCCTCAACGATCTCTTGTGGCCGCTGGCGGTGAGCGTCCGGACGTTGTCCTTGAACCGCTCCACCGGTTTGCTGGCCGGAAAGATGTTGAGATATCGTTGGTCGCGTCCGTGCCGGTCTTGGTCGTACCGCAGGGTGAATCCGAGGAAGTCCAGGCTTTCGCCGGGCTTCCGCATCTTCACGATTTTGGTTTTCTCCCGGTTGATCGTCAGTTCCAGTTCGCTTTCCAACCGCTGTTCGAGCCAGTTCACAACCCGTCCGCCCATGTAGCGGGCCATGACCACGAAATCGTCCGCATAGCGGACAAGACGGGCGTTGGCAAACCGCCGGGGGGAGTCCGGGTCGTGCTCAAAGGCTTTGTCCAGTTGGTGAAGGTAGATGTTCGCGAGCAGCGGCGAGATCACGCCGCCCTGCGGAGTCCCCCTGTCGGGGCGTGTCCGCCGGATGCGCCCGCTCCCGTCCTTCTCCTCGACCGTGCAGGTCAGCCACAGGCGGATCAGCCGGAGAACCGACTGGTCGGCGACCCGGCGTTCGACCTGCTCCATCAGCCGTCCATGGTCGATGGTGTCGAAGTAGCTGGACAAGTCCGCGTCGTACACCTCCGTCCTTCCGGCACCGAGGTTCGACCTGATGTCCCCCAGCGCGTCGTGGGCGCGTCGACCCGGACGGAATCCGTGCGAGCAATCCTCGAAGTCGGCTTCGAAGATCGGCTCCAGTATCAGCTTGGCCGCCATTTGGGCCACCCTGTCCCGGATGCACGGAATGCCGAGCGGGCGCATCTTCCCGTTCGCCTTGGGGATGCAGGCCCTCCTCACCGGTCGCGGACAATAGGTCTTGGCGCGGAGGTCGTTCCCGAGATCTTCCAGAAACTTTCCCACGCCTCCGGGGGCGTCCTCGATGTCCGAGAACGCCACGCCGTCACTGCCGGGGGCACCGCCGTTCCGCTTCACGAACTTCCAGGCGGTGGCCAGCGTATCGGCCCGATAGATGCGGTCGTACAGCGCGTAGAACCGGAACTGCGGTTCCCGCTTGGCCTTGCAGCCCAGTTTCCAGCGCAGAAGGGCGAGCTTCTCCGGCATTCCGGGTTCCGGTTGGAACCCTTCGGGCCGGTCGTCCGTAGTGGAGCGTCTGCTCAAGCGGAACCCCCTTTCGCTGTGGAAACACGACGACGGTCAGACCCCTTTGCTCCACGGGAGTTACCCCGCTTCAACGCTACTACGAGCCTGTCCGACTGCCGCCGCCGCAGGATGCGCAGGTTATGTCTTCCCCGCGCTCCCCGTCCCGTTTCGACCGCCGAAGCGGGACTGCGGGGCGGCTCTCCCGGATACCATGCGTGTTCTGTCGTCGCGCGCTCTCCCCAGTCACCCCGGGCGGCTTGGCGGATGCTTCCGTTCGTTGCTTCTCCGCCAATGGCAGGCTTCACCAACTCCGGCAGGATAGCCGACCGCCAATTGTGTAACGAGGCCGAAACGGGTTCACTTGCGTTAGGGCTCGCGACTTCGTTGTCGGGCGGATGCCATCCGCCCTCGCCTGCCACCGGGGCAGACCGCCTCGTTTCGCGTGCTTCGTTACCTCCGCACGCCGAGGCGCAACTACATGTTGAACGAACAATTAACATGTGCAGTACCTTTCAACTGCATAGAACACACCGGCATAGCCGGCATAACCGGAAGAACACGGAAACGGGCGCAGATTCGCAAAATCATTGGTGTCAAAATCATTTTCGGACAGGGCGTGCCTCAGTAATGCCGGCAGGAGCCTGCTCCGCCGGGCTCTACCGACTTCAACGCCTTCAACGACTTCAACACGTCCCCCCCCCTGGCGCTCCTTCGCGACTTTGCGCCTTCGCGGTGAACAACCGGACAACCTGTCCCCAACTGCCTCCTGCCGAAGCTTGATCCGTTTGCTTCTTTGCCATATAAAGATATGGTAAGGCTATGGAAAGAGCCAAGACCCAGTTTGAGTGGGATTCAGACAAGGATGCCGTCAATCGCGATAAGCACGGCATTTCATTTGCATTGGCTCAGTATGCATTTGCTGATCCGAAACGCATCATACTTGAAGACTTGAGTCACAGTCAGGACGAGAAG
>JAQBFL010000127.1:0-5030 GCA_032123415.1 bacterium
CCCCGATGCTTCCCGGCCGGGAGGCGCCGCGGCGGATCGCGTCGGGGCCGAACCGGCCGCGGATGCGGTCGACCGTTCGGGAGAGCGCTTCCTTCCGCTCCCGCCCACCATCCGCCGCGAAGAGATCGAGCTGCTCGGAGCGTACGGGCGTCAGACCGCTCGCGCCAAACCCGATCAGGCGCACGGGCTTGACGAGCGTCTCGGCCCGAAACAGCGCCAGCGCCGTTTCGCGCAGCGAGAAATCGTCGCAGGCCGGAGGCATCAGGCGTCTCTGACGGGTGATGGTCTCGAACCCCTGCCAGCGCAGTTTCAGGTGGGCAACCGTCGCGAAGACGCCGGCCGCTCTCAGTCGCGCGCCCACGTCGTCGGCCAGGTCGCACAGCACGGTCTCCAGCCGCGCGGGGTCGGTCACGTCCTGCTCGAACGTCGTCTCGCGCGACATGCTCTTCTCCTCCCGCTCCGTCTCGATGTCGCGCTCGTCCTCTCCCCACGCCAGCCGGATCAGGTGGCGCGCCCCGTGCCGCCCCACGACGGGGGCGAGCTGCTCCTCGTTCATGCGCTGCAAGTCGCCGATGAGGCGGACGCCTCGCGCCCGCAGGGCGTCAGCCGTGACGCGGCCCACCCCCCAGATACGGTCCACGGTCAGCGGCGCCAGGAACGCCGCGATGGCGGCGCGCCCCTCGGGCACGAGGGTCAGACCGTCGGGCTTCTCCAACTCGGAGGCCAGCTTGGCAAGGAACTTGTTCGTCGCCACGCCGACCGAGGCGGTCAGCCCCGTCTCGCGGCGCACGTCGGCCTTGATGCGGCGCGCGATTTCCGGGCCCGTGCCCAACAACCGCCGCGAGCCGGTGACGTCCAGGAAGGCTTCGTCCACGGACAGGGGTTCCACGAGCGGCGTGTAGCGATCGAACACCGCGAACACGGCGCGCGAGGCCTGGCGGTAGCGGGCGAAGTCCGGCGGCAGAAACACCGCGGCCGGGCAGCGGCGGGCGGCTTCCGCGGACGGCATGGCGGACCGTATGCCGAAGACGCGGGCCTCGTAGGAGACGGCGGCCACGACGCCGCGCTTGTCGGGCGGGCCGCCGACCACCACGGGCCGGCCGCGCAGCTCGGGGCGGTCGCGCTGCTCCACGGCCGCGAAGAACGCATCCATATCGACGTGGAGAATGGTCCGCTGCATGGCCGAGCGCGTCCTCCGCGGGGGACCGTTACCGTATATGGCTGCCGGGCTGGTCCACGATGACGGTATCCCGCGGCGGGCCGCCTGCCGGTCGCGGGTAATCCAGCGTGAAATGCAGTCCCCGGCTTTCCTTGCGCAGCAGGGCCGAGCGTACGATCAGCTCGCCGGCCGCGGCGATGTTGCGCAGTTCCAGCGTGTCGGCGGTGAGGAGGTAACTGAGGTAATACTCGCGAATCTCGCCGCGCAGGTTCACGATCCGCCGCAGGGCGCGGTCGAGGCGCTTGTTCGTGCGCACGATGCCGACGTAATCCCACATGCAGGTCCGCACCTCGTTCCAGTTGTGGGCCACCACGACGGCCTCGTCGCTCGGCTCGGCATCCCCGGGCTCCCAGTCCGGGTTGCGCGGGCGCGCGCGCTCCGCGGCCGGGGGCAGGCCGCCGACGCGCTCGGCCATCGCGTGGGCGCAGACCACGGCCTCCAGCAGGGAGTTGCTCGCCAGGCGGTTGGCGCCGTGCAGCCCCGTGCAGGCGACCTCGCCCACGGCGTACAGCCCCTCCAGGGCCGTGGAACCGTCCACGCCCGCCTCGACGCCGCCACAGAAGTAATGCGCGGCCGGCACGACGGGGACCAGGTCCCGCGCCATGTCGAAGCCGAAACGCAGGCAGGTCTCGTAGATGTTCGGGAACCGGGACTTGAGAAAGCACTGGGACTTGTGCCGGATGTCCAGAAAGACGCACGGCGCGCCGGTGGTCTTCATCTGCGTGTCGATGGCGCGGGCGACGATGTCCCGCGAGGCAAGCTCCGCGCGCCCGTCATAACGTTCCATGAAGGGCCGGCCCTCGGCATCCACGAGCTTCGCGCCCTCGCCCCGCACCGCCTCGCTGACGAGGAACGACTTGGCCCGCGGATGGTACAGACAGGTGGGATGGAACTGGATGAACTCCATGTTGCGGATCGGCACCCCGGCACGCCACGCGATGGCCACCCCGTCGGACGTCGCGATGTCCGGGTTGCTGGTGTAGAGATAGACCTTGCCGCCGCCGCCGGTGGCCAGCACGCACACGGGCGCGCGCGCGGTGAAGATCTCGCCCGAGCGCCGGTCGAGCACGTAGGCGCCCACCACGCGGTGGCCGTTGCCTCCCGGCGCGGCGCCGCCGCGCCCGCCGAGCCAGCCCGTCGTGATGAGATCGATCGCCATGCAGTCGTCGCGGATCGAGATGTTGCTCTCGGCCGTCGCGCGCGCCAGGAGCGCGGTCTCGATGTGCCGGCCGGTGATATCCCCGGCGTGCAGGACGCGCCGCCGCGTGTGTCCGCCCTCCTTGCCGAGGTCGTACCCCGAGCCTTCCTCGGCGGCGTTGGGGGCGAAGCGGATGCCCATGGCCTCGAGCTCGGCGATGCGCGCGGGGCCGGCGGTGACGACGGCGCGGACGACGGACTCGTCGCAGAGGCCGTCGCCGGCGTCCAGCGTGTCCGCGACGTGCCGCTCGAAGCTGTCGTCGTCGCGCATGACGCAGGCGATTCCGCCCTGGGCATAGTTCGTGTTGCTCTCGGCGCGGTCTTTCTTGGTCAGGAGCAGCACGCGGCCGTGGGCCGCCAGCTTGATGGCGGACAGCAGGCCCGCGATGCCGCTGCCCAGGACGAGATAGTCGCAATCGACGATGGTCATGGGCGCTTGAGCATCTCCCTCGCGTGCTTCTTCGCCAGGTCCCCGGCATCGCGGCCGGCCAGCATGCGCGCCACTTCGTCCGCCCGCGCGCCTTCGGCGACTCGCTCGATGACGGCGAAGGTGCGGCCGTCGCGGACGCTCTTGGCGGCGACGAAGTGCGTGTCCCCGCGGACCGCCACCTGGGGCAGATGCGTGATGCACAGCACCTGGCGGTTCTCCGCCACGCGACCCAACTTGCGGCCGATCGCGGCGCCCATTTCTCCGCCCACGTTGGCGTCCACCTCGTCGAAGACCAGCACAGGGATGCGGTCCTGCCCCGCGAGGACGGTCTTGATCGCGAGCATCACTCGGGAAATCTCGCCGCTCGAAGCGATGGCCTTGAGCGGGCGCATCGGTTCGCCCGCGTTCGGCGCGAACCCGAAATCGACCGCGTCCACGCCGTCCCCCCGCGGCTCGACGGATTCGAGCCCCACGCGGAAGGCGCCGTGCGGAAAGCCAAGATCGGTCAGCTCTTTAGTGACGGCCTTGGCCAGCTTGTCGCCGGCGCGGCGCCGGACGCGGCTCAACACGCGCCCCGCCTCTTCACGCTTGCCGCGCAGTTCGGCCAGCCGCCGCTCCATTCCCGCAAGCCGTTCGCCGCGCGATGCCAGGGCGGCCAGCCGTTCCCCCGCGTTCGCGCGATAGGCCAGCACGTCGGCCACGCGCGCGCCATACTTCTTCTTCAGCCGGTGCACCGCGGCCATGCGATTCTCCAGGGCCTGGAGCCGCGCCGGGTCGCTTTCCGTGCGGTCGGCAGCCGCCGCGGCGGCGTCCGACAACGACTGGGTCTGCACGGCAAGCGCGCGGGCTTCCGCGAGCCACGCCTCGGCTTCGGCGCCGTAGATCGCGACCAGCTCTCCCAGCGCGCGCTGAGCCGCGGCCAGCGCCTGGAAAGCCGAGGCGTCATCCTCCGTCAGCGCATTGCGCGCCGCGCCGGCGAGCTCGATGATGCGCGTGGCGTTGGCCGCGCGCGTCAACTCGGCGTCGAGTTCCTCGTCGTCGCCCGGCGTCAGGCTGGCGTCGTCGATTTCACGGCATTGGAACGACAGCATGTCGATCTGCTGGAGGATGTGGCCCGCGTCGTCCCGCAGCAGCTCGTCGCGCTCGCGCTCGGCGTCCCGCATCTCGCGATACAGTCCCCCGTAGGCGCCGCGTTCGGCTTCGGTGCGGCCAAAGGCATCCAGGAGCGAGAGCTGGAAGGAGGCGTTGAGGAGCGACTGGTGCTCGTGCGGTCCGTGGAGATCGACGAGCAGGTCGCCGATGCGGGCAAGGGCCTGCAGCGTGGCCGCCGCGTCGTTGATGAAGACGCGTCCGGCCCCGGTGCTCGAAACCACGCGGCGCACGACCAGGCGGCCGTCCTCGCAGGGCGGCAAGCCGGTCTCGTCCAGCAGGCCGTGAATGTCGGAGCGTTCGCCGACGCAGAATTCGGCCTCGACGTCGCACTGCTTCTCGCCGGAGCGCACGAGCGTCTTGTCCGCCCGCTCTCCCAGCACAAGCTTCAGCGCGGCGACAAGCAGGGACTTGCCCGCGCCGGTCTCGCCCGTGATGACATTGAGCCCCGGCGCGAGGTCGACCCTCACGTCTTCCGCGATAGCCAGGTTGCGTATGCGAAGCGTCTCGATCATGGCGCGACACATCAAAGCAGGAACCCATGGGGTTGTCAAACCGTCGCTGGTCAAGTCTCCAGCACGCCGTCCGTCAGCCGGTACTGGCGGTCCATGCGCGCGACCAGGCCGGCGGCGTGCGTCACGACGATCAGCGCGACGCCTTCCTCGCGGTTGAGTTCGAGCAGCAGCTCGGCGAGGCTCTCCGCGGAGGCCCGGTCGAGGGCGCCCGTAGGTTCGTCCGCCAGCAGCAGCTCGGGGCGGTTGATCAGTGCGCGCACGACCGCCGCGCGCTGACGCTCTCCGCCGGAGAGGCGCGCGGGCGTCTACCTCGACGGAGGGTTCGGGGTGGGCAAAACGCATTTGCTTGCGGCTCTGTGGCACGCAGCGCCCCAACCCAAATCATTTGGCACCTTCGTCGAATACACGAATGTTATTGGGTTACTTGGGTTTAGAAATGCCGTTGAGCAGTTCGCGAATCGAAAACTCGTGTGTATTGATGAATTTGAGCTTGATGACCCAGGGGACACCGTGCTCATGT
>JAQBFL010000128.1:0-4173 GCA_032123415.1 bacterium
GAGCAGGATCCTCTGTACATCCTGCAGGGACACTTGGCGTATACCTTCCGTCCCGGACTGTGGGCGAGTGCCGGCATGGGGTACGGCAGCGGAGGCGAATCAACCCTCAACGGAACGCCCAAGGACGATCGCAAGGGCACCCTTGCGGCCGGGTGCAGCGTCGGGGCGCCCCTCAGCCGGACCGTCGGCATCAAGCTGGGCTATCTGAACAGCCGGACACAGGAAGACACGGGAGTTGATTCGGACACGATCATGATAGCCGTGTCTGCGCTGTGGTAGCCGTCAGCGTTGAATCCGCCAACGACAGCGGAGCAAAGCAGGCCATCGTGACGAAGCGCTATCTCACAATGCTCGCGCCCTACTTCGCCGTCGGCATCTTCTGGTGCGGGTTTTCCAATGCCTGGCTCGCGATCCTGGCCTACCATGTTCAGATCCTGGCCTGGACGCGCCCCCCACGTGCCCGCATGCGCACGCCTTTGCGCAAACGCCTCTTGCTGCTGGCGCTGCCGACCGCGCTTACGGGACCGTTGGCCTACTATCTCCTGCCGTACATTACTCACACGGACTTACCCGCATGGCTGGCAGGTCATCACCTGTCGCGCCTGTCCCTGCTGGCGATGCTCCCCTACTTCGGCTTGGTTCATCCGTTCCTCGAACAGCTCCACTGGGCCCCGCTACGCGCGGAAACCCCTCTCGCGCACTTCATGTTTGCCGGCTATCACATGCTCGTTCTCCATTCCCTCCTGTCCCCGCCCTGGCTGCCCGCGGCCTTTATCGTGCTCGTGGCCGCGTCCTTTGCGTGGCAACGATTGCGGGTGCAGTCCGGCGGTCTCGCCATCCCCGTGGCGTCCCATATCCTAGCGGACGCAGGACTTGTGGCGGCAGTATGGTTGCGAACGTAGGTAGCCTCTCGTCAAGGCATCGACAGTTCCCGACAGAACGTCGCGAAAGGAAGAACCCGCGTGCCCGAGTGTGCATTCCCGAAATCTCTTTCGCCAAGGTGCACCTGATAGAACGCAGGAATGCTCGTTCGTTCTCTGAAGTACCTGCACGCCGGAGCTGCGTCGCGCTCTCCGGTCTTGCACTCGACGGCAAACTCCGGGCGCCCGTCGCGCAACACGGCGAAATCTACCTCGCGCTTATCCGTGTCCCTGATAAAGCGCAGTTCCATGGCATATCCCTCGGTATCCTCGATGAAATGGCAGTATTTCAGCAACTGACTGGCGACCATATTCTCAAACCGCGCGCCGGGGTCCGGAACACTTGACCAGTCCCAGAAATACAGCTTCTTCTCCTTTCTGACCGCCCTGATCTTCTTCGCGCCAAACGGTGAGATCCGGTAGCAGACATAAAGCCTCTCGAAGATCTCGATCCAGTGCTCCACGCTTTCGTGTGCCACCTGCAGGAGCTTGCTCAGGCTATTGACGGAAAGGGGTGACCCCACGCATGCCGGCAGGTGGTGCAGCAGTAGCTCCAACATGGAGACTTCCCTCACATGCTCCAGGTCGCGAAGGTCTTCGTGGACCACGCGGGCCACGTGCTCTCGCGCCCATCGGCGGTGAAATCGGGCCTCGGCCCTCAAAAAGGGCTCCGGGAATCCGCCGAATACGAGCAAGCGGGCGATCAGAGCCTGGTCCGGATTCTTGTCGCATTCCATCGCCGAGAACGGGTGCAGCCGGTAATAGTGATAGCGTCCCTGTAGAGAGTCGCCGCCTTTGCGATAGTAGTCCAGCCTTGCCGATCCGGTGACAATGAACGACACCGCTGACTTGTTCTTGTCGAACAACCCCTTCATGAGGCTGCGCCAACGCGCATATTTATGAACCTCATCAAAGATCACCCGTGATTGTGCGGGGGGAAGGCGGCCGGCAAGGATGTCCTCCCGGTCTGCGAGAACATCCCAATTAAGATATGCCGCTGAAGACTCGTCCCTATCTTTTCCGAGTAGAGACAAAGCGAAGGTTGTCTTTCCAACCTGGCGAGGCCCGCCAACAAACACCATCTTGTCGCGGAGATCGGCCTCTACGCTCTCTGCGATGTAACGCATCTCCATGAGAACACCTCCACGATACGGCCATTAGTAGATTCGGTAAAACAAGAATATACCCATGAGCGTCTCAGGGTCCACAATAAAATGCACGCACCTGTGCGAGGCCATGCCTGCGTCAAAGTCCAGCGTAACCGACGTGGTTGGAATGACGAATGACGAAATACCCAAGCACGAAAGAATGAAAAATGACGAAGTTCAAAGGAGCATCTTCTCAGGGGGCGGCATTCCGAAGACGATTCGACATGCGGATTTTGAATTTCTTTCGGACTTGGGTATTTCGTTATTAGTCCTTCCGCCTCACGATCTTATCTTCGTGCATGGCGCAGGCATGGTGCGATGCGATCATTACTCGGCCCGTCAGCGGCCAGGGCGCGGCTCTTCAGCGATCGGGCCGCGAGATCCCCAACTTCTTCATCCGCGAGTGCATCGTGGTGGGCACAAGTCCAAGGATTTCAGCCGCACCGCCCTTGCCGCTGATCCGCCAGTGCGTGCGCTCCAGCACGTCGAGGATGTGTTGACGTTCGAGATCCTCCAGCGTGGATGGCGGAGCGGCTACCCCAGTCGTTCGGTCCGGCAACTCTATCTTCAGCGATCGGCCGTCGCTGATGATCATGGCGCGCTCGATCACGTTCCGGAGTTCCCGCACATTACCGGGCCAGGGGTACTGCTTGAGCGCTTCCATGGCGGACTTGGGGATCGACTCGATCGACCGCCCCATCTTTGAGTTGAATTCCTGGATGAGCGTCCATGCCAGGAGCGGGATATCGCCGATCCGCGCGCGGAGAGGAGGCGCCTCGATCGGAAAGACGTTCAGGCGATGGAACAGGTCCTCTCTGAACTTGCCCTCCTTGATCATGGTTGCCAGATCGCGATTCGTCGCGGCAATGACACGGACATCCGCGTGCTGCGTGCGATAGCTTCCCAGCCTTTCGTACACGCCGTCCTGCAGAACGCGGAGCAGTTTGACCTGGAGGTCCAGAGGAAGGTCCCCAATCTCGTCGAGGAAGATGGTCGAGCCGTTTGCGACCTCGAACCGGCCCACCTGCTGCGTCATGGCGCCCGTGTAGGCGCCCTTCTCACGCCCGAAGAGTTCGCTCTCGATCAGCGGGGCGGGCAGCGCCGCGCAGTTTACCTTGACCATGAGCTTCTTCTTGCGCGAACTCAGGTCGTGAATAGCCTGGGCGAGCAGTTCCTTGCCCGTGCCCGTCTCGCCGGTATTAGCACGGCCGAATCCATCGGTGCGACCTTCCTCGCCATCGCGAGCATTTTCTTGATCGACTCGCTCTCTCCGACAATGACGCCATGGCCGGATTCGCTGCGGATCTGCTGCCGCAGGTAGACATTCTCGTCTTCCAGACGGCGACGAAGCGCCTGCACCTCGTCGAGCGCCTTCTTCAACGCCTCGCCCGCGCGATCCCTTTCAGTGATGTCGAGATGCACGCTCAGTATGGCCGGCCGGTCGTTCCACAGCGTTTTGCGCGCCGTCACGCGCAGAAGCAATGCGGATCCGTCTTTCCTGCGATGCCGGATATCGAAGGAATCTTCGCCCTTCTCGATGACGCGCTGAAGGTACCGTTTGCCTAGCTTCGACGCTTCGGGCTCGACAAGATCGGACAGCGTCAGGCGCACAAACTCAGCCGCCTCATAGCCGTGCAGCTCCATCGTCCACCGGTTGGCGTAGAGCACACGCCCCAGTTCGTCGTGAATCAATACGCCGCCCGGAGCCGCGTCGAGCATCTCGGTCAGGAGACGCATTCGCTCCCTGCCGGCGACCAGGGCCCGCTCTTCCCGCTCGCGAACGAGCAGGGTCAGGAGAATGCGCCCGAGCATCTCGACCCGGCCGACGAGGAGCGGGGACAGTTTCGCGTCGCGCGCAAAGTTCAGGGCAAACACACCGTGCAGTTGCCCATCCGACGCCAGGAGCGAAACGTTCAGCGAGTTCTTCACCCCGAAGCGGGCGTAGGTCTCCCGGTCTTTCGCCGCTTCCGGCGGCAGCGTTTCCGGGTCCAGGACGGTGCACGTCGATTCGGTCGTGCAAAGCTGCGCCAGAACCCACGGAAAATGGTCCCGCGCATCCAGGAGAAGCGGGACAGGGGAGAGACCGTCGCAACGCCATATGTGGG
>JAQBFL010000129.1:0-3442 GCA_032123415.1 bacterium
GCCTCGGCGGCAAGCCGCTCGAAGGGCACGACGCGCAGGGAGTCGTCGAAGACGGCCGCGCGCAACTGCGCGCGCCCGTCCAGGCGGCGTAGAAATCCGGCGCGCCCGCCGTCGAGGCGATCGAGCGCGGCCTCGAAGCGCGTCCGGTCTCCCAGGTCGCGCGTGGCCATGCTCGCGCTGGCGTCCACCAGCACCGTGAAACACGGCTCGCCCTCGGTCTCGGGCGCGGGTTGCCGCCGCATGGGACGCAGCAGCAGCAACGTCAGACCGGCCAGCGAGACGATGCGCAATCCGCAAAGGACTCCACGCCGGACGCGCGACACGCCGCGCGTCCGCGCGAGATACGCGAACACGGCAAGCAGCGCGGCCAACAGGCCGATTCCCAGCACGTGCTGCATCGCAAAAGGCGGTTCGAAGACGATGTCCATCAGTTCCCGCTCCGCGGCTTTTTCATCCGCGCCACCAGGCCCAGAGGCCCTGCTCCACCACCAGGCACACCAGCATGCCCACCACGCACCAATGCCACAAGGGGCGGCCATGACGCAGATTCCTCAGCGTGCCGCCGTCCACCCCGCTCGCCGCCAGCACCTTGCCGCGCGCGGCCCTGGCCGCCACGTGCAGTTGACCGGCGTCCAGCAGGTCGAGATCGCTTTCACGCTCGTCGACGTTGACCGCGGCGGAGGCCAGTCGCCGATCGCCGCGCCAAACCCGGTAGAAACCGGGCTGCGGCGTCTCCGAGAAGACGACCACGCTGTTGCCGTGTTCGGCATTGAAGAGAGCCTGCGCCGCGGCTCCGTCGGGGCGCAGGAACCGAACCTGCCCGAAATCGTCCATCCCCGTCACGGCGGTCGAACACGCCCGGCCGACCGTAAAGCGGTCGATCGCGTTGCCGCGCGGCCGCGCGCTCTTGAGCAATTCGTGCAGAAAGGGCACGAACAGCACCTTGCGCGCGAAGTCGCTGGCGTCCGGGGCCACGGAGAAATTGCAGACCGACAGCCAGCCCGCGCCCACGGCCTTGGTGGCCAGCGCCGCCGCGCCATCGGAGAAACGCGCCAGCGTGCGCCCGCCGCCCTCAACCCGCTCGACGCCGAAGTGGCGGAAGAAACGCACCTTGCCGAGTTCCTCGACCTCGCGGAATTTCTCGAATATCGGGTCATCGAAGTTCGCCTGCGCCAGGGTCACCGCGCCGCCC
Source organism: bacterium (assembly GCA_032123415.1). Lineage (GTDB taxonomy): Bacteria > Verrucomicrobiota > Kiritimatiellia > UBA8416 > JADHWI01 > JAQBFL01. Next base: position 1,193 of record JAQBFL010000129.1, read on the forward strand.
GCATCGGCGGGAACCGACACCGCGCCCAGGGGGCGGAAAGGCAGCGTCAGGTCGCCGCCCGAGGCCGATTCGAGAGCCAGGAGGTTGGTCCGGTCGCCCGCCGAGGACAGAAAGAACACCACGCTTCCGCCATCGCGCATGTAAGCCAGCAGCCGCGTCAGCATCGCCCCGTCGAACGGCAGCGTGTCGGTGACGACGATGACGTGCTGCAGCCCCGCCGCCAGCGGAAGTCCTGATCCGGACCGGCTCAGCGTGGTCTCGAACGCCGAAGGCGAACGGTCCGGAAACGGGTCCAGTCCCCGCGCGATCAACCGTCCCGACGCGGTCGGTTCGCGGTCCGCCGCATCGCAGAGCACGAGCACCGGCATGCGCTGCGCGACCGGCACGACGAAGTACCGCTCGTCATCCACCGGCAGCGCGTCGCCCGGCAGGCGAATGGTTCCCTCGAACTGCCCCGGATCGGACAGTGCGAACTGGAAGACTTCGGTCACCGCGGACCGCGCCGCCACGCGGGTCTCCCGCTTCAAGAGCACGCCATCCCCGACGCGCAGCTCGATCGGCGCGGCGGCGGCTTCCGCGCCGGTATTCACCACCCGGCAGGAGAGCACGACGCGCTCGCGGACCGTCGGGAAGGGGGGCGAGACGGTCACGTCGCTCACGAAGAGATTGCCCGTGTCGGCCGCGCCAACCGGCAGGAACGTCAGCTTCACGTCCGGGGGAACGTCTCCGAACCCGACCGCGGCCCAGTTGCTGCGCTGGAAGTCCGAGATCACGTGAATCTCCCTGCTGACATTGCGGCAGGCCGCAAGCTGGGCCGCCGCCTCGGCGAGCGCGGCATCCATGTCCGCCCGCGCGCCGCTGAGCTCGGCCGACTCCACATCGCGCTCCAGCATCGCCCGGCCCTCTGAAGGCTCCGTGAACGAGGCCACCGGGAAGGCGCCCGCGATGATCAGGTTCGCCTTATCCGCCGCTCCGAGCGTGCCCAGCAGCGCGCGCGCGGCCGTCTTGCCGCGCGCGAACGCCGTGCCGCCCATCGAACGGTGCCCCATGCTGGCCGACGCGTCAAGCACCACGACGACGGCCGACGGCAACGCGCGCTCCCGCGCTTCACGGACCGCCCCGAGGTGCAGGACCGGCTTGAGAAAAGCGACCCACAGCAGGAGCACCGCCAGCGTCCGCAGGATGAGCAGCAGCAGGTGCCGCAGGCGGTACAACCGCGCCTGGCTGGCTCGCGCCGATTTCAGGAAGCGCAGCGAGGGAAACGTCAGCACGCGCGTGGTGCGCCGCGTCAGCAGATGCACGACCAGCGGGACAATCGCCGCGATTCCGGCGATCGCCAGGGCTGGATTGGTTATCGCGATGTTCGAAATCGTCATGGCCGGGCTGCGTTCCGCCGCAGCAGGTAACGCCGCAGCGCCTGAGCATAAGGAATATCGGTCGTCACAAAATTGTAGTCGACGCCGCGCGCTCGCGCCGCGGCACGCATGGCGTCCAGGTGTCGGGCCATGCCCGCGTCGTAGACCGCCCGTAAGTCCTCGGGGGCACAGGTCAGGCTCTCGCGGCTCTCCATGTCCACGAACCGCGCGTGCGGCACGCGCGGCAGCCGGTACTCGTCGGGGTGCAGCACGTGGAACAGAATAACCTCGAAGCGCCGGTGCAGGAACATCGAGAGGGACTGGAAGAGCGTGGGTACGTCGTCGTAGAAGTCGGACAGCACAAGCAGCACGCCGCGTCGCGGGAACAGGCCGGACGCCTTGGGCAGAATGCCGGCCAGCTCGGTGGCCCTCTGAGGAATGTGGCGATCGATCTGACTGAGCACCGCGCGCACATGCCGCAGCGTGCCGCCCGTGCGGACGTGCGTGCGGATGGCGTCATCGAAAAGCGTGAGGCTCACCTTGTCGCCCTGCGTGACGATCACGTACGTCAGCGCCGCCGCCAGCCTCGCGGCATAGTCATACTTGGAGGGGCTGGACGGTAGCGGATCGATTCCGCGGTAGGCCATGGACATGCTGCCGTCCAGGAGCAGGTGGCAGTCCATGTCCGTCTCGCGCTGCGTCACGCGCACGTAGTGCCGGTCGGTCCGGGCAAAGGCGCGCCAGTCGATCGCCGCCAACGGGTCGCCATGGACATACGTCTTGTACTCGACGAACTCCGGCGACGCGCCCTTCTGCGGGGAACGGTGCTTGCCGGCGTAGGCGCCCTCCACGATGGTGCGCGCCGCGAAGAACAGGTTCTTGAAGCTGCGCAGGT
>JAQBFL010000130.1:0-3832 GCA_032123415.1 bacterium
CAGCGCCGTTTCCGCTGGCTGACGGCCTGGGTTCCGGCCAATACGCAGGGGCAGGGGTATCTGCTCTATCCGCAGTGGCATACCTTTCATCTCGACGCCGCCGGCCTGCGCCCCGGCGCGGGCGACGGGACCGCCATCTCCGGCTGGCGCCATGAGGGGCATGCAATCAACAGTCCCACCCGCCGCATCCCGATCAGCGGTGAGCGCGGCACGGAACAGTATCATCTGGAGGTGGTGATTCCCGATATGCAGCGGATCGCGTTCCCTCTGCTCCGCAAGGAGGAGGAGGTCGGGAGCGCCTGGACCGATACCATCGAGCGGCGGGAATACGCGAACCTGTACCAGCGCGAGGCCCCGTATCACCTGCGTTTCTCGAGTATCGGCCCCGGCTTGCTGCTGGACGGAAATCTGGATGATTTGCCTGTAAAACACGTGCATACCGACTGGCACGACGACGAACGCCTGCATCAGCGCGGGCTGCTGGTGGAACTGGAGACCCGCCATCTGGATGCCGACGTGCCGGTTCGCGCCCGGTTGCGCGCGGTGGCGCCGGCCGGTGCCATGCGCGCCCGTGACGTGGCGGATGCCGCGGCCGAGCGTCTGAAGGAGGCGCGTTCCGTCGCGTCCCAGGCGGAGCGGCAGGTCGCCAGTCGGCGGCAGGCTCTCGAGGCGGCCCGGAAAGCGAATGAACCTGTCCCGGAGGCTAGCCGGCAGCTCGAGGACGCCGAGGCGGAACTGGCCACGGCGACGGAACGGGTAGAGGATGAAAAAACCGCCGCCGAGGAGGCGGAGCGCGCGGCGGTTGCGGCTCTGGAGGACAATCCCCTGGCCAACGGGACGCCGATCATCCAGTGGCGCGCACTCGGGCAGCATGACTGGCAGGTGGCGCCCCATCGGCGACTCGAGGGCCAGGAGATCGAGTTTAGCATCCCGGCCTCGGCGCCACCCGGCGTGTACGAATTCAAGCTCGGGCTGCGCCCGGATCGCGAGGACCAGCGCGAGATCACCCTGCGGATGCACATGACCCTTGCCCCGCCCGACAGCAATGGTATCGGCTTGTTTACCATGCGCGGGCGCACCGCCTTCTATCGCGGCGAATCGTTCACCGTGGCATTGGGAATCCTGGCGCCGGCGCAACCGGTCGAGGAAGGCACGCCCGTGACGATCGAAATCGCCGCAGCCGGCCGCGAGCCGCTGATACTCTATGAGGGCGCGATCGACCGGACCGTGGTCGAACGCGATACGCTGCTGTTTACCGTTGGCGGGGCGACGAGTATGGCGCTGGCGCCCGGCGCCTACGAGCTGCGCGCCCGCGTCGGCAAGTGGGTGACGCCGCCGCGCGTGGCGCATATAGTATCGCCCGCCCCCGCCACGCACTTTACCAATCTGTTACTCGGCAAGTATAACCAGTATCGCAACGAGTACGAAACGGTGTTGTTCGGCCGGCATATCCATGACGATCCGCATGAAGTCGCCCGCGCCATTGCCGGGACCGGCTACAATGCCTTCAAGGGGATGACCTACCGGATGGAGACCCGCTCCGCATTCACGGTTGGCTCGGAACTGCCGGATCTGGTGCGCGAGCGCCCCGCGCTCGGGCCCGCCGAAGCGTTTGCGCGTCCCACCGGACGCGACCAGTTCCTCGACGGGATGGTCCGCTATAACCTGGCGTTCTACGAGAATCTGTTTGCGTACAATGACAGCATCATACCCCGCGGCGAGGCGATGCTGAGAGGCTGCGAGCGCTATGCGCTGATGGAGAGCCAATCCATGCTGCACAGTCCGGCCTTCCGGGGTGTGAACCTGTACGACGAGTTCAGCCACTCGCTGGACCATAATTCACCCGCCGCTTTCCTGGCGTATGTCCGGCAGGCGGACGACCTGACCTACCGCCAGCGTTACGGGCGCTCGCCGTCGGACGCCCAGCGCGCCTTGAACCGCTTTGTCGGACGGCCCGACGGGCAGCGGGACTATGAGGATCTCGACATCTTCCTGAGCTGGAAGCGGCATGAGGACTATGTCTGGGAACAATTCAGTGCCCGCATGAGCGGCGCCGTCAAGGGCGTGATGCCCGAGTCTTTCAACTTCACGCTGGCGCGAACGGCGGCGGATCCCGGCTCGACGATCCAGACTGGACCGGGAAGCCGCGAGGGAATCTTCCGCCCGTTGGATGCCGCGGGCGCCGTCGGCTACAAGGACATGGGCGGTTACGGCACCCCCGCGGTGACGGGCCCGCTCGTAACCCAGGCCCTGCGTAACCGCCCGGATTTACGCGTCTGGCCGATGGTCAGCGGCTATGGCATGGGCACGCATGACGCCGCCGTCATGCGGCATTTGTTCTTCACGCTCGGACAGGGTCCGGACGGGATCAGTTGGTTTCATTTTCCCGATGCGCTCGCGCCGAATCCGGGCGACAGCTTTTCCGTCATGCGCGACATGGCCGGCTCGATTACCACCCGGTACGGCGACTTCCTGCTGGCTGCCGAGCCCGGCTACAGGGAAGTTGCGATTCTCTATTCGCGCGATGCCGACCTGCTGGCGGTGCGCAAGTCCATCAGCCCCTCCATGCAGTGCGAGAGCCTCTGGACGGCCTGCATGCGGGCCGGTTTCCCTGCCCGGATCCTGACCGAGTCGCAACTGCTGGCGGGCGCGGGCAAGGACTTCCAGGCGATCTTCGTGCCGGGATTCACATTTCCCGAGGAGATTTCGGCGGATTTGCTGGACACGTTGCGGCAACTCCAGGCGGCGGGCAAGACGCTCATCGTCGGTCGCCAGTCCCGCCTGCCGCTGCCGGATCTGCTGCGCCTGGACTCCGATCTTGACGATCTGAATGATCGTGCCGGCGGCAGTTTCCCCAAATACCTCGACGCGGACGACGAGAAATGGTGGGGCCTGAGCGAGGAGCTGACCGGCCTGGTGCATGACACGCTGACGAACCGGGTTCCCCCGGCCGCCGTGCATGACCGGCTCGTGGGCCCGGACTGGCTGCGGGTGGGGCAGGGCGAATACCTGGTGATGCCGAACCTGGCGTTCACGGGGTTTACCGGTAATCACAAGACGCTGCAGGCGGCGCCCGATATGCCGGTCATCCGCTTCCCCGCACGGCCGCCCGCTGTCTATAACATGCTCGAGATGCAGCGTGCCGAGGCCCTGCAGGTTGATCCCAAAGACGGCGCCATGACGCTCACCCTCGATTTCCGCAACGTGCCCGGTGCGATCTATGCGTTTCTCCCGGCGCCGATCGGCGGCGTGTCGCTGCGTACGCCGCCCCGTGTACGGGCAGGCGAGGCCTTGCCCTACGGCGTGACCGTGGTGGATGGCGCGGGGACGGTCATCGACGCGGGTTTCCCGCTGGAGATCACCGTGCTCGATGCCGGGGGCCGGGAACTCCTGCAGATCTGGCGCGCGGCCAAGCCTGCGTTCGAGGATCGCTACGTCGTGCCGGTCAACCTGCCGCCGGGGCTCCTGCGTCTGCGTGTGCGCGAATTGATCGGCGGGCATGTTGCCGAAGTCGCGATCGAGGTCACGCCCGGAACCCTGCCCCCCGCCGTCCGCGATCGCCAGGCCGTGCGCAAGCACCAGGCCGGGCAGTTGGCGGAGTTTATCCGCAACGCGCCGCCGCCGATCCGCATGCAACCCGGGGACATCCGGCTGCCCGCGGATTTCGTGCGTTTGCTGCGCGCCCAAACGACACCGCTGCTGGCGGCACTGCGCGCCCGCCTTGCGCCTGCCACGCTGGCCTTGGTTGACGCGCTCGGCGATGACGGCCAGGCCTCGCCCGAACTGATCGAGGCCCTGGTGGGCGATCTGAACCAGGTGATCCTCGGCACCC
>JAQBFL010000131.1:0-3103 GCA_032123415.1 bacterium
GGGCGTGGCCGCGCACGAGCACGGCCGGCACGGCCAGCGGATCGATGCGGCCGCGCTCGAAGCATTCGAGAATGACGCTCCCCGTGGCGGCCTCGTAGTCGCCCTCGACTTCCTCGCGCGTCAGGTCGCGCGTCACCGGCACGGGGCCGTGAAACGCATCGGCATGCGTGGTGCCGAAGCATGGAATCCCGCGTCCGGCCTGGGCCCACGCCGTGGCATAGCGCGAATGGGTGTGCACCACGCCGCCCATGCAGGCGAAACCGCGATACAGCACGAGGTGCGTCGGCGCGTCGGAGGATGGCCGGCCGCGACCCTCGATCCTCGCGCCGTCAGCCAGGCTCAACACCACCACGTCCTCGGGCGTCAGCATGTCGTACGGCACGCCGCTGGGCTTGATCGCCATGACGCCGGCCTCACGGTCAACCGCGCTGGCATTGCCCCACGTCAGTTTCGCCAGTCCGCGCCGGCCGATCTCTCGATTGACCGCGCAGACCGCCTCCCTCAAATCACAGTGCTTCATTCCTTCAAACTCCAGCCCGCCATACGGACGGACGGCCACGTTCCAGCCACCCGCCGCGATCGACTCACCCCGCCCGCCGCACGTCGTCGCGCAGCTTGAGAAGGTCCTTCATCAGCGCAAATTGGTTTTGCGCGGTGTCGCGCGTGCCGAACGCATCGTGCAGCCGCTTGTAGAGCGCGTACAGCCGCTCATAGACGGCCACGTGCTCCGGCACGGGCTTGAACCGCTTCGGCAGCACACCCGCCATCGCATCCGCGGCCCCGGCGAACGTGGCATGCCCGCCCGCCTCCGCGCCCGCCACCACGGCGCCCGCCATGGCCGCGCCCAGCGCGCAAGTCTGGGCGCTGCGCGAAATCTCCAGCGGCCGGTTCATCACGTCCGCGTAGATCTGCATCACCATCGGATTCTTCGCCGAGATGCCGCCGCAGTTCACGACGCGATCGATGCGCACGCCGTATTGCTCGAAGCGTTCGAGGATCACGCGCGCGCCGAAGGCCGTGGCCTCTATCAGCGCCCGGTAGATTTCCGCCGGCGAGGTGTGCAGCGTCAGGCCCACGAGCAGGCCCGTCAGGCGCTGGTCCACCAGCACCGTGCGGTTGCCGTTGTGCCAGTCCAGAGCCAGCAATCCGCTCTCCCCCGGACGCAGCGCCTCGGCGCCCCTCGTCAGCGCCTCGTGCGAACCGGCCTCGTCGCCTCCGGGCCGCAGGCGGTTGACGTACCAGTTGAAGATGTCACCCACGGCGGATTGCCCCGCCTCCAGGCCGAAGTACCCCGGCAGGATGGACTCGGGAACGATCCCGCAAAGTCCCGGAATATCCGGCAGGCTGGCGTTCAGCGGGGCGATGGTCATATCGCAGGTGGAGGTGCCGATGATCTTGACCAGCGTGCCCTCGCGGATGCCCGAACCCACCGCCCCGAGGTGCGCATCGAAGGCCCCCGCCGCCACGGGGATGCCTTTCGGCAGCCCGAGCCGGGCCGCCCATTCGTCGCACAGTCCGCCCACACTGTCTCCCACGTCGTACGCCACGGATGCAAGCGTTCGCCGCACGCGCGCCAGCTCCGGCGCAAGGGACGCGATGAACTCCTCGTCCGGATAGCCGCCCCAGGTCGGGCTGAACATCGCCTTGTGCCCGGCCGCGCAGATGCAACGCTTGATCGCCGCGGGCGCCGTCGAGGCCGTCAGCACGGCGGGAATCCAGTCCGCGCACTCGACCCACGTGGCGGCCATGTCGAACACCTCGCGGTCCTCGTTCAGGCAGTGCCACAGCTTCGACCAGAACCATTCGGAAGAATACACGCCACCGCACTTCGCGAGATACTGCGGCCGTGTGCGCCGCGCGGCTTCGGTGATTGCCGCGGCTTCCTCGTGGCCCGTGTGATCCTTCCACAACCAGGCCATGGCCGCCGGACGGGCGGCAAACTGCGCGTGCATCGCCAGCGGCGTGCCGGCGCCATCCACGGGGATCGGCGTGCTGCCGGTCGTGTCCACGCCAATGCCGATCACCGCCGCGGGTTTGAACCCCTTGCGCTTCGCGGCCTGCGCCAGGGCGCCGCGCACGCTCGCCTCCAACCCCTTCAGGTAGTCCGCAGGGTGCTGGCGAGCCACGTTCGGGTCGTGGGGATCGAGGACGATCCCGCTCTCGCCCGTCTCGTAGGCCCACACGCAAGAACCCACCTCGTCGCCGGTCCGCACGTCGGCAATCAGAGCCCGCACAGAGTTCGTTCCGTAGTCGACACCCAACGCATACCGATCCATAGAAAACTCCTTAAACTGTCGTTTACAGCCGCAGTTTAGCCGTGTTAGCATCGCCGTTCAAGTCAATTGAAAGGAATGGATTCATGTCGATCCCCTGCCGCGCGTCAAGCGAACCGCTGAAGATCGCCGTGCTGGGCTCCGGCAGCGGCAGCAACTTCCAATCCATTCTCGACGCGATCGACGCCGGCACGCTCAACGCCCGCGCCGTCATCGTGATCTCCGACGTCCCCGGCGCCTTGATTCTGGAGCGCGCCCGCCGCCGAGGCATACCCGCCCTCCACCTCGATTGCGGGCCGTCGCGCACGCGTCTGGACGGCGAGGGCGAGGCCCGCGCCATCGAGGCCATCGTCGGCGCCGGGGCTGACGTGGTCGTGCTGGCAGGGTTCATGCGCATCGTCAAGCACGCCATGCTCTCGCGGTTTGCGGGCCGCATCCTGAACATTCACCCCTCGCTGCTGCCGTCGTTCCCCGGCTTGGCAGCCTGGAAACAGGCCCTCGCCTACGGCGTCAAGGTGACGGGATGCACGGTGCACCTCGTCGACAAAGGAACCGACACGGGACCCATCCTCGTTCAACGATCGGTCCCCGTGCTTGACGACGACACGCCCGAAACCCTGCACGCCCGAATTCAGAAGGAAGAGCACGTCGCGTACCCCGAAGCCCTCCGCCTGCTTGCCGACGGGCGCCTCTCGGCGGTCGGACGCTGCGTCGTAGCCTCCGCTCTTGTCGCTGGCGCGCCAAAGCGTGATTCACGACCTTGAGCCTCCGTCTCACGATGGCCAAGAGGGCGAGGGTGAAGCGTCTCGGTCCCCAAACGCGCTACCTGT
>JAQBFL010000132.1:0-10078 GCA_032123415.1 bacterium
CCGGCGCACAGGCATACCCGAGACGGAACCCGGTCATGGCCCACGTCTTCGACAGCCCGTTCAGGTAGATCGTCCGTTCGCGCATGCCGGGTTCGGCCACGATGCTCGGCGGCCGCTCGTCATAGACCAGCCCCGCGTAAATGTCGTCCGACAGCACGAGGATGTCTTTCTCCACGGCGAGCGCCGCGACCTCGCGAACGTCACGGGCGCCTAGAACCGCGCCGGTCGGATTCGTCGGAAAATTCAGCAGCAGCGCCCGCGTGCGGGGACCGATTTTCCCGGCCAGCGCGCCCGCGCTCAGGCGGAAGTCTTCCTTGGGATTGGTTAGAACCCCGACAGGCACGCCGTGGGCGAACTGCACAACGGGCGAATACGAGACATAGCTCGGCTCGTGAAACAGAACTTCGTCCCCCGGTTCGACGATGGCGCGCACGGCCAGGTCCAGCGCTTCGCTCACCCCGACCGTCACAAGGATTTCGCAGGCCGGGTCATACCGCACGCCGGTCGTCCGCTCGACGTAGGCCGCAATCGCGCGCCGCAGTTCGATCGTACCCAGGTTGGCCGTATAGGACGTCACTCCGCGATCCAGCGCAAAGATCGATGCCTCGCGGATGTGCCACGGCGTCACGAAATCCGGCTCGCCGATGCCGAGGCTGATCACGTCCTTGCGCGTGCTGACGATCTCGAAGAAATCGCGGATACCCGAGCGGGGAACGTCGCGCAGATGCGAAGCCACCCTGCCGCGCGCGCCGTTAGGGACTGACTTGGAGTCTTTCATTTTCCGGTTCTTCGTGCATCAGCACGCCCTGGTCCTTGTAGGTCTTCAACATGAAATGGGTTCCCGTCGACAAAACGCCCGAGATCGTCGCGAGCTTCGCGCTCACAAATTGGGCGACTTCCCGGAGGTTCGCCCCCTTGACGAAGACCAGCAGATCGTAGCCGCCGGACATCAGGAAGAGAGACTCCACCTCGGAGAAGCGGCTGATTCGCTGGGCCACGGAGTCGAAGCCGCCTTCGCGCTCGGGCGTGATCTTCACTTCGATCGCGGCCCGCACGGAATCCAGGTCCAACCGGTCCTCGTTAACGATCGCCATGTACCCGCGGATGACCCCTGTTCTTTCGTATTCCTCGATCTTCGCGCGGACCTGTTCCTCGCTCGCCCCGAGCATCTTGGCCAGGTTCGCCGGGGATTCCATCGCGTTTCGTTTCAGCAGGCAAAGCAGTTCGTCCATGGTGCACGCTCCGTTCTTCAAGATACACGCCCCTTGTACCGGATTAGGCCTCGCGAATCAACAGCGTTCATCCAACCCCAGGTCGCCCACGATCTTGAACGCGTGTTCGTCCCGCTCGATGCGCAGCTCGCGCCCCGGAAAAGCGCGCGGCAGTTCCTCGCGCAACCGCTCGGCCACCCGGCGCTCGATCGTCTCCATCGCATCCGGCGGCACCCGCTTGAGCGTGGCCAGACGCACCTGCACCACGTACCCGCGCCCGTGACGCGATCCAAACCCGGCCGAGAACGCCGCGCCCAGATCGAACAAGCCGTCGTCTTCGGCATTGGCCGTGGCGCCGTGCTCCGCACGCGCGGGGTGCAACGGATACCGATCGCCATACTCGCGTTCCATCTCCGCGTCGATCAGGTCGAAAACCGACTTCAGCTTCGCCTCCCAGGCGAGAACTCTCGGGTGCCGGAAGGACATGCGCCATCCCCTAGAACGTCAGGCCGATGGACCCGATCAACGATTCCATGTCGAATTCCACCCACTTATCGAAACGTTCCCGCGCGGCGAGAATTTCCTCGTCCCCGTCCGCCGCGGAGGATATCAGCCCCTCGCTGGCGATCTTCTGATACTCGACGCCAAGCGTCACGGCCCGGCCGCTCCGCAGCGGCATCGACAGCTCGCAACGCGCGCGGATGTTGACGTGCTCGATATCCAGATCCTTCTCGCGGTCGCTGCTGCTGACCACGTAGCTCGAGCTGCCGTCGTACTGGCACACCGCATAGTGCCCCCGGATCGCCAGCGTGGCGCCCTCCGGCGCGCCGAACCGCAGTTCTCCCCCCAGGCCCGCCTCGGGCAACCCCATGCCGATGAAGCCGGACGCGCTGCCGCCGATCGTGAAATACTCGGGCGGGTTCTGGTAGGTCGTCACGCCGCGGACCGGGCCGGCTTCGATGTCATAATTTCCAGCAAACCCGAAAATTCCCAGGTTCAGATTCGGGGTGAAGCGGCACGCCGGTCCGAAGTTCATCGTCAGCGGCGTGATGAGGAACTTCAGGTCGATGGCGCCCCCCTCGAAATCGGCCTCGAACGGAGTCCCTTCCGGAATCAGGAGGTGGTCATACGTGCGTCCCCCGTATTCGATGTCTTCGCCGACCGCCAGGTAGTAGTTTCGCTTGGCCTCGGTGTCGATGCTCGGGTTCATGAACCCGAACTCGAGTTGCAACGCCGTGTAGCGCCAGTTCTTCTCCGTGCCGAACCCCACGATCGGGTAGCCTCCGTCCATCCCGAAGTCGTCGCTGCCGTAGGTCTCGGCATCCGCTTGTTTGGAGGACTGTCCCGAAACGTCGTAGAAAACGCGACGCGTCTCCTGCACAAGCCCCTTGAACTCCGTCGCCACCCCGGCCCTGATCCGCAACCCGGCGTCGCGCTCCGGCGTCGAGGGGCGGCCGCCTTCGATAAAGCCCGCCTGCGCTCCGGCACACAACCCCCACCCCAGCAACGCCACGCCGCAGCGTCCAACCCATCGTCTCGCAGTCGCCATTTCTTCCTCCTTGATCGCAGCCCCGATTGCCTCTATAAGAGGGACCGTCCAACGAACCGAGTCCGCCGGACCGGCCGCCCCGCCGTGTACGATGGGCGGCATTATCCGTGTTTCCGCCGGAGGGAACAACGAAAATGAGCGAATCCTGCATCTTCTGCCGCATCGCGCGCGGCGAGATTCCGTCGACCCGTCTGTATGAAGACGAGGTTGCCCTGGCATTTCTGGACATCGGCCCCCTCGTCAAGGGGCACGCGCTCGTGATCCCCAGGCAACATGTCGATCCGCTCATGGATGCGCCGGAAGACCTGCTGGCCCGCCTCATCGCGGTCGTCCGGCGCGTGGCCCGCGCTCAGGTCAAGGCCTTGCAGGCGGACGGCGTCAACGTGCACCAGTCCAACGGCCGCGTGGCGGGACAGGTCATTCCCCACCTGCACTTTCATGTCGTCCCCCGTTTCGAGGGAGACGGCTTGTCGTGGAACTGGACCCCCCGCCCCTACGCGGATCCGCACGAGGCGCAGCGCCTCGCGCTGAACATCCGCGCGGCCATGGAACCCTGACGCGTACACGAAGGAACTTCGCCATGCAGGACAATGCTTTCTCCGAGGTCGTCGCGGGCATCTGCGAGCGCGATCCGCGCTACGAGGCGGATGCCTATTACTTCGTGCGCGACGCCCTTGACGTCACGACCAAGCAGATTAAGCGCGAGAACAAGGAGAAACGCCGGCACATCTCGGGCCAGGAGCTGATGGAGGGCATCCGCGCCTTTGCGGTCGGCGAGTTCGGCCCCATGGCGATGAGCGTGCTCCAGAGCTGGGGCATCGTCAAGACGGCGGACTTCGGCGAGATCGTCTTCAATCTCGTCGCGGCCGGGGTCCTGGGAAAGACCGACGAGGATCGCAAGGAACATTTCACGGACGGTTACGATTTTTACGACGCATTCGTCAAGCCGTTCCTGCCCGCTTCGGCCGCCAAGACCGCCGAAGGCTAACCTGCCGCATTCTGACGCCCGGAGGGAGAGGAGCCATCTATGAACGAAAATCACGAACCGCAAGACGCCGCCTTCGAACTGTGCGCCGCGCACGCGCGGGACCTTGTCGCGTTGGGCATGAAGGCCTACGGGTTGTTCCCGGCGCTCGAAGCGGCCATCGCCGAACCGGCGGCACTTCAGTCCGCACGGCGCGAGGTGGCGGCGCTTGTGGATTTCATGACCTGGCAGGAACTGTCCGTCGAAGATGCCGGCCTCCACCGCGCCCTGGCCGGCTCCCTCGCCCTCTCGCCCCCGGGGCCCGGCGAATCGCTGCGGGCGTGGAACGCGGCCGTCCAGGCGGCGCTCCCATCGCGCACAGCCTGCAAGATGCTGTGCGTTCGATTCCCGGAATGGTGCGCCGCAACAGCCCCAACCGCGCGCGCCGCGTTCATTGAGGCACTCACGGCCGCCGCTCCTTACGTTAACGAACTGGGCGACCGCGGCGTGGCGGTACTGCGCGAGGGCGTCGAGGCCGCCGTCGCGGCGGGATGCGCCGACGGCTACGTAGGATTCCTCAAGACCTACCGCGAAGCCGACGCCGCGATCGTCCTCGGCGCCGCGAAGACGGCCCGCGCCGCCGTCGACGCCGGCGCGACGGACCTGCTCCCCGCGCTTGCGGCCGCGGTCAGCATGGACGAGCTGATGGAAAGCCGGGATGCCTGCCGCCTCTTGCCGGCCATGGGCAACCTGCTGCCGGCCTTCGTGAAGGATTCGACCGCGTTGACCGCACCGCTGCTCCGCGCGGTGCTGCACACCGCCCAGGCCAGCCCGTCCTCGGCCTACGGTCTGTGCCGCGGCCTGCTGAAGGCCCGGTCGGTCGTGCCCGACTCCTGCAAAGCCGCCTACGTCGAAACGCTTTCCGGCCTTCTCCATGCAGCCGGCCCGCGTATGGCGGGGTTTGTCGTCAGGAAGCTGCCGAAACTCTTCCGAGACCTGCCGGAAGGCCGCGCCGCCGAGCTGGCGCAGGCCGCCGCAAGGATCGCTCGCGACTACGGGACCGCGGCCGCCGAGGAATTCCTGGCGCAAAGGACGCCCGCCGCGGCACGTTTCGTCAGGAAATTGCGCCGGCCTGCGTGAGCGCGAGGGAGAGTTTGCGTACCGCGTGGTGCAGCAGGTTTCCGACGTTGCCCTCGCTGCGCCCCGTCACGGCGGCGATTTCCTGGTAGGACAAACCTTCCTCCAGACGCAGCAGCAGCACCTGCTTCTCGCGCGGATGGAGCTTGTGCACGAACCGCAGCACGGTCTGCTTGCGCTCCTGCTCGGTCATGTCGTCGCCTCCGCTCGCGGGTTCGTTTATCTCGACCCATTCGCCGTGCCGGTCGTGCAACAATCGCAGTCTGGTCTCGCGGCGCATCGTGTCCACGGCCTCGTTGTGCGTCACGCGATACAACCAGCTTTTCAACGCCTCGCGCGGGGGGGCGCCGCCGTCCGCCCTTCGCGCGAGCTTCACGAAAACATTCTGCACCACGTCCTGCGCCGCCACGGGATCGCGCAGCAGGCGCGCGGCGTACCGCAGCAACGGCGACTGGTACTCGGCAATCGCCGTTTCGACCAGCTCGCCCGGCCGCGGCGCCGCGTGGTCGTGCGCCTCCCGTTCCATACCCGGCTCGATGTCGACACCCCGTTCCATCAACCTTACACCCCGTCTCCGCGAGCGGCCCGCGGCCATCCGCTATTCGATCCAACCGGCCCGCCGCATGGCATCGAGCACCGCTCCCGCCTCCGGATCGTCCGGCAGCGCCTCGCGCAACAGCGCGGCTACGCGGGCAGCCGCTCCGTCATCCGCTCCGGACTCCCCGGCTCGCTCGATCCGCAAATCCACCGCGTCCACGGACACCTCGATCACGCCCGGCCCCACCGGCTGGATCGCTTGTTGGCCCGCTTCGTCTTCGACTACCAGCGATTCCGCGGCCATCGCAGCGAGTCCATCGTCAGCCCGCGCGGGCCGCACCCCGCTCCGAACCCCGCCCATTCGCCTGCGCTCGTTGGCCTCCGCCGGAGTCCACTCGTAGAGAAATGCCTGCGGACGTCCGCCCGCGGCAGCGCCCACGGCCACGTCAACCACCCACGCATCGCCCTCGCGGCGCGGCGCGGCGCGCGCCGCGCCGCCCACCCCGCGCACCCCGGCCACCTGCCGGCCGTCGAACCGTATCCTGAGCGTGCGTGCGCCGGACTCGTCTTTGTCCGCCCCCGCGAGCCGCCCCCCAGCCGCATCAAGCTTTTCGTTCTCCAGCGACCGCAGCACCAGGATGGCCAACCGCCGCGAGGAGTCGAACGGCGAAACGCATTCCTGAACGGTGACACAGGGGGATGGACGCGTACTCGGGCGCGGTCGCGGCACAACCGCTTTCGCGACGGAGGAGCGAGCGGCTGGCTCCTCAGCTCGTCGCGCCAACGCGACGGGGGCAGGCGCCGAAGCGGGAGGGCTCGCCATCTCCGCCGCGGCCGAGGGGGCTGCTTTGTCCCCGGCTTCGTCACGCGCCATAGGACCACTCGCCGCCACATCCAGACTGAATGCCATCGCCGGCTCCGAGGGCTGGGGCTGCTCGAGCGAAGGCGCGGGCGACAGCGCCGCTTCAGCCGCATCACCCGGAGCGTCAGTCTCTCGGGCGTTTCCGTGGGTCGACGGGGCGGCGGCGGGTTGAGCCGTCAGCCGCTCGGCGACCGCCGCATCGCGCGGCCACGGACGCAGGCCCGCGACCAGAAGCCACCCTGCCCCCGCCACGGCCGCGACGGACGCGGCGGCGGCCAGGGCCGGATGGCTTTGCACAATCCACCGCACGCCGGCCTGTTGCGAGCGCCGCCGGCCGCCGCGATGGATCTCCGCGATACGCGCCGCGGACAAACCGGCCACCGCCGGTTCGCTCTCCTTCAAGGAGGAAGTCAGAAGGTCCACGGTCTGACGCAGGCGCCCGGCCTCCCGTGCGCATGCGGCGCACTCCCGCAGGTGCGACGCGACTTCACCGGCGAGAGCCTCGTCCAGTTCGCCCAGCGCAAAAGCCGGCAGTCTTCCGGAAATATCTCCGCACTTGCTCATACCTTGCCTCATGTTGCATCCGCCGCGCCTGCACTTCAAGCCAAAGCCGCGGGAAATGCCCTCATTCCAGAGACGCTTGCCATCCGTCTCTTCTTCCGGGTTTCCTGCCGGTTTGACCCCGGCGCGCCGCGAACGCATGGCGACGCCCGCGCAGCAGCATCCGCAGGATCCGCGAGAGTCCCTCGCCGAGCCTGCTCGATGGCACTTCGAGGTCTAAGACGAGCCGGACCCGGCCTTCTGGCGCGGCACGCGGGAGGAGTAGTTCGAACCTTGTTCGCGAGCCGTAAGCCACTCATCCAGCGCCGCGGCCAGTTCATGCCGCGGGATCGAATGCGTGCGGCCGAAGCGCGCCGCCAGCGCGTCGCTGCACGCCAGGAACTCGCGCGCCCTGCCCATGCCGCCATTCCCGGCCAACGCCAGCAGGCGCTCGACCTGACGCGGAAAACCGCCGCGGTAGTGAATCAGGCCCCAGAAACGGGCCATCGCCGCCAGCCTGCCCAGCGTTGCCGCGTCGAGCGTGGGCGTCTGCCGCACCGCGTACGGCGCGGCGGCGGCGAAGACCAACCCCCACTCCGCCGACCGCTTCGCCAGCGGCGTTCCACGCAGGCGCTTGAGCAGGTTGATCTGGATGGCGCCCGCGCCGGTATCGCTCAGCCGATCCAAGCCGTCGAGAAACCCCTCCAGCGTCTCGCCCGGCAGGCCCACGATGAGGTCGGCGTGAACGTCCACACCGCACCCCGCCAGCCGCCGCGTCGCGTCGAGCACGGCCGCCGCGTCCTGTGCGCGCCCGATGCGCCGCGCGACCTCGGGATCGAGCGTCTGCACGCCGACCTCGAAGTGCAGCGCGCCGGCCTGGAATCGCGACACGCTTTCCCATAGCCCGTCGGTGAACAGATCCGGCCTCATCTCCATGTGCACGCGCAGCCCTTCGACCTGCCGCTCGATGAAGAAGTCCAGAACGCGGGCCGCCCACGCGGGGTCCCAGTTGAATGTGCGGTCCACGAACTTGAAATGACGCAACCCACGGTTCCACAGATCGGCCAGGTCGCTCCACACGCGCGACTCCGGAAACCTTCGCACGTCGGGGGCGATGGCGGACGTGCAGTAGGCGCACGCGAACGCACAGCCGCGCGTCGTCTCCACGTAGACCGTCCTCTGCCGCAGATCGGTCTCCGTGTACTCGGCATAGGGACTCGCGAGCGCGGCCAGGTCCGGGGGCGGCGCGCGCACAATGGCCGGAGGTCGCTCTCCGCGCGCCAACCACGCACGGCACAACTCCGCGAAGACCAGGTCGCCCTCGCCCTGCACCACGCAGTCGACGAGCCCCCCCAGGGGGTCGCCTTCGAGCTCGCAACTCACCTCGGGACCGCCCGCGACCAACAGCACGCCGGGGCGCGCGCCGCGAAGGGCCGCCGCCAGCTCGCGCGTGCGATCGAGATTCCAGATCGAGACGCTCAACCCGACGATTCGCGGGCCGGCGGCCAGGATGCGCTCCGCCGCCGCCGCCACGGGCGTCCTTCCGTCGAATTCCAGCAGGACGGCGCGCCGGCGCAGCGCGCCCAACTGGGCGGCAAGGCAGCGCAGTCCAAACGCACTGTGGATGTATTTTGCGTTGAAGGTGGCGAGAAGAATGTCGGCAGTCATGGCGGTCAATGGATCAGGAACATCGGTCCGGGGGAGTCCGGCGGGATGTCCGTCACGTCGACCTCCACGATCTTGGCCGCTCTGAGCGATCCCCGGACGGCGCGGAGACGAACGCTGTACTCCCCCACCGGTTCGGCGGTTGGCCACCAGTCAAACGCTGCCGCGCCCCCAAGGCCATCGGCCGCGGGATCGTCCGTCACCGCAACCGGTTCGCTGGCCGCATCGCGAACCTCCACCTCGGCGCGCAACTTCGTCACGGCGGAACAGTCCGACCCGTTGTTCAGCGTCAGCGATGCCTCGAAGCCCTGCCTCTCCATGGTTACGTCCTGCAGAATTCGCATGCGCACGGACGAACATACCGACTCGACCGCCGTCGGCGCCGCGAGCACAGCAAAAAGGGCGAGCCAAACGGCCGTGAGACCGTGGCTCGCCCGAAAAACCCTTCCGCGTCGCGAATCCCCACCCCCTGTCATCGCAGCGCCCGACGTTCCTCCGGGAACGTCACTCCCCGTATACGATCACCTTGTACTTGCCGATGATGCCGAGGATATTCTCGACCTGCCAGTCCACGTGGTGGACCTTGGTGATCTTGCCGTTGCGCTTGGCCGCATCGATGCTGGCGTCGCCGGTGGCGAACAGCGCCAGGATGCTGGTGCATTCCGCCACGCCGATCTTCGTCGGCGTGCCCGCGCCATCGCCAACCTGCACGGGCAGCGTCAACTGCGTGTAGAGCGATCCGACGGGGAACGAGGTGGCGCAACCCGTCAAAACGAGCACGCACGCCAATACAACCATGACCATCGCCACTGCCTTCATGCCTCCGCCTTTCTTGTGCTCATCCGTTACCGGAGTATGCCTAAGCGCCACCGCGGTGACAGCATACTCCTCACTGCCCGACATCCTACGCCGTGGACGGCTTGCTCCACAAGCGAAAAATCGAAATCGACGGCGGGTCGTCGCGGATGGTAGCCTGCGCGCATGAAACGATCACTGCCAGGCGCCCCCGACAACAGCTCTCCGGGCGCCGCGCCCGCCGCGGGCTTCGACAACGAACTCTACCTGCGCGAGCAAACCGCCGCCATTACCGAGCGCGCGGCCGGCGTTCACGGCACGCTGTACCTGGAGTTCGGCGGCAAGTTGATCTCCGACCTCCACGCCGCGCGCGTCCTGCCCGGTTACGATCCCAACGTCAAGATGCGCCTGCTGCAGCGACTCAAAGACACCGCCGAGATCGTGCTCTGCGTCTACGCGGGCCACATCGAACGCCGCAAAGTCCGCGCCGACTTCGGAATAACCTACGACGCGGACGCTTTCAAGATCATCGACGACATCCGCGCCTGGGGGCTCGACGTCTCCGCGGTCGTCATCACGCGCTTCGAGGGCCAGGCCAGCGCGCTGGCGTTCCAGAGCAAGATCGAGCGCATCGGCATTCGCACCGTGTTGCATGGCCCGATCCGCGGCTACCCGGCGGATGTGGACCTGATTCTCAGCGAACGCGGCTACGGCGCCAACCCGTACATTCCCACCACGCGGCGGGTGGTCGTTATGACCGGCCCCGGCCCCGGCAGCGGCAAGATGGCTACCTGCCTGTCCCAGATCTACCACGACCA
>JAQBFL010000133.1:0-13598 GCA_032123415.1 bacterium
GACTCAAGGCCGAAAATCGCTCCCTCCAGGCGATCCTGGCGGGCGGCTCCGGCAGCGAGCAGATGGTGGGGGGATCGGCCGTCATGCAGCAGATCCTCGCGCTGATCAACAAGGTGGCGGTGGCCGATGCCACGGTGCTGATCCGCGGCGAGTCGGGCACCGGCAAGGAGCTGGTGGCGCGCGCCATCCACTTCGGCAGCTCCAAGAAGAGCAGCCCGTTCATCGCGGTGAACTGCGCCGCGTTGCCCGAGCAGTTGATCGAGAGCGAACTGTTCGGCCACGAGAAGGGCTCTTTCACGGGCGCCGTCCAACAGCGCAAAGGCCGCTTCGAGCTCGCCAACGGGGGAACGCTGTTTCTCGACGAGATCGGCGACATCTCGCCCGGCGTGCAGGTGCGCCTGCTCAGGGTTATTCAGGAGAAGTCGTTCGAGCGGGTCGGGGGCATCGAACCGATCGGCGTCAACGTGCGCGTGATCGCGGCCACGAGCCGGGACCTCGAGGCCGCGCTGGCTGACGGCACGTTCCGCGAGGACCTCTACTACCGCCTGAATGTCTTCCCCATCCACATTCCGCCGCTGCGGATCCGCCGCTCGGACATCATCCTGCTGGCGGACCACTTCCTCCAGAAGTTCAGCGCGCTGTACAACAAGAACATCAAGCGGATCTCGACAACCGCCATCAACATGATGATGGCCTACCACTGGCCGGGCAATGTGCGGGAGCTGGAGAACTGTATCGAACGCGCGGTTCTAACGTCGACCGACGAGGTGATCCACGGCTACACGCTGCCGCCGTCGCTGCAGACCGGCGAACAGACTCATACGGTCATGCTTCCCGAAGAAGGCGCCAACCTGAAATCCATGATGTCATCCTACGAACGGGAGATCATCGTGGACGCACTCAAGCGACACCGCGGCAATGCCGCCGCCGCCGCGCGTTACCTGCACACGACGCAACGCGTCATCAACTACCGCATCCGCCATCTCGGCGTCCACCCGCGCGATTTCCGCTGACCGGCCGCCGCTCAGGCGATCGGGAACTGTCGGGTCAGATCTTGCACGCTCGCGCGCACCGCTTCGATGGTGGCGACATCCTCGGGGTCGCGCAACACGCGCACGATCATGTCCGCAATCGCCCGCATCTCGTCCTCGCCCATTCCGCGCGAGGTAACCGACGGGGTTCCGATCCGTATACCGGAAGTGACGAACGGGCTCTGTTTGTCGAACGGGATAGCGTTCTTGTTCACGATGATCCCGGCACGATCCAGCGCCGTCGCCGCGGTCTTGCCCGACAGTCCGATTCCGGCCACGTCCACGAGCATCAGGTGATTGTCCGTTCCTCCGGAAACAAGCCTCAAATCGTCGGCAAGCAACCGTTCGGCCATGACGCGGGCGTTTGCAACGATGCGCCGTCCATACTCCTTGAACTCGGGAGCCAGCGCCTCCTTGAAACAGACGGCCTTGGCGGCCACGGCATGCATCAGCGGCCCACCCTGGATGCCCGGGAATACCTGCTTGTCGACGGCGACCGCGAACGGCGCCTTGCACAGCACCATGCCGCCCCGCGGCCCCCGCAGGGTCTTGTGCGTCGTCGTCGTGACATACTCCGACATCGGCACGGGGGACGGGTGGCAGCCTGCCGCGACGAGACCCGCGATATGCGCCATATCCACCAAGAGCCGAGCGCCCACGCGGTCGGCAATCTCCCGAAACCGCTCGAAATCGAGCGTCCTCGGATAGGCGCTTGCGCCCACCACGATCAGCTTTGGGCGGCACGAGTCGGCCAGCCGTCCGACCTCGTCGTAGTCGATCATCTCGGTATCCGCGTTCACGCCGTAGGCACAGAAGCGAAACAGCCGGCCGGAGAAGTTCACGGGGCTGCCGTGCGTGAGGTGGCCGCCGTGCGCCAGGTTCATGGCCAGAATCGTGTCGCCGGGCTCGAGGGCGCTGAGGTAGACCGCCATGTTGGCCGAACTGCCGCAATGGGGCTGCACGTTCGCGTGCTCGGCGCCAAAGATCTCGCGCGCGCGGTCGATCGCCAACCGCTCGACCGCGTCCACGAACTCGCAGCCGTTGTACCAACGCTTGCCGGGATAACCCTCGGCGTACTTGTTGGTCATCACGCAGCCCTGCGCCTGCCGGACCGCCGGGCTGACGGTGTTCTCCGAGGCGATCAGGTTGACGGTCTCCTGCTGCCTCGCCATCTCGCCCGCGATCGCTTCGTAGACGGCCGGGTCTTCCTGCAGCACGGCCGCCATCGCCACCGCGGCGTCGGATGCGGCGCTGAGCTTGCGCACGCGGCGCATGTGCCGCTCGCCCCGCGAGAAATGGTCCGAAAGCCATTCGGTCAGAATGGCCACACCCTGTTCCGCGGTCACGAACGCGCCGCCCATTACCAGCACATTCGCATCGTTGTGCTCCCGCGCCAGGCGGGCCATGTCCGGCGTGCAGCACAGGGCGGCGCGCACAAGCGGAAAGCGGTTGGCCGCCATGGACATGCCCAGGCCGGTCGTGCAGACCAGGATGCCCTGGTCCACCGAGCCCACCGACACCCGCGACGCCACCTCGCGCGCAAAATCCGGGTAGTCGGCCGACTGCCGGTCGCGGCAGCCCACATCGTCCGCTTCGATGCCGCGGCCCGCGAGAACCGTCTTCAGGGCCTCTTTAAGGTCGAGGCCGCCATGGTCGGAACCGATCGCTATCTTCACCGTCCTATCCTCTCTTGTGTTGACGATCCATCAGCCGCAAAACGTTCATGATCTCGGGCATGGCTTCCGACATCAGGTCTCGGATGGCCGCGTAGACGACCGAAGACAAACCGATGGGATCGGGCACATCCAGATCCTCGGCATGCACCTCGGGCAGAAAGGATTTCAGCAGCCGGACCTTGGGGGCCGCGTCCGGGAATCTCCACAGGATGCGGGATGCGTGGCTTTGGGTCATGACCACCACCAGGTCGGACGAGTCGACCAGTTCGCGGCTCAGAGGCCGGCTGCGGTGGCGGGTCACGTCGATTCCCCGTTCAGCCATCGCCTCGACGGCCTGTTGCGTGGCCGGCATGCCCTCTCCCGCGTCCGTGCCGGCCGAACAAGCCAGCCACGAGGCGTCGCGGCCCGCGTCCGCCGTGAACAGGTACTCAGCCATGGGGCTGCGGCACATGTTCGCGGTGCAGACGAATACAATCAGTCTACCCTTGCGAGCTTGCATTTTCTCGTGCTCTTCCGTTCCGAGGGCTCTCTGCAACACAAACCGGCTCAGCGCTCCCTCGCGCAGCACAACCAGTCTTCCGGCATCCACCCGCACCACCGAGCTCGGTACGCCGCCCGGCGAGGCGCCCGCGTCGACAATGAGGTCCACCGCATGCCCCAGCGCATCCATGGCCGCGGCCGCGGTCAGGGCCTCCGGCGCGCCGCTGCGGTTGGCGCTGGTGACCCGCAGGCATCCCCCCGCCGCGCGCAGAACGTCTCGCGTCAAGGCGTGATCCGGCACGCGAAATCCCTCGTCCACCCCGCGCACCGGCGTGATCAGAGTCAGCGGCCCCGGCCAGAACAAACGCGTCAGCTTCTGCTCCTGCTCTCCAGGCGCGGCCCCGAAACGCTCGACCGCATGCATGTCCGCGGCGAGAATGGCAATCGGCTTGCCCGTATCGCGCAGCTTCGCCGCGTACATTCGCTCCACGGCCGCCGGTTGATCCACGGCCGCCGCCACGCCGTACACCGTGTCCGTGGGCAGCACCACGAGCCCGCCCCGCGCGAGCACGCTCGCGCACTCCCGCACGATGGCCTCCGTCGGTGTTTCGCTTGTTCTGACGACTCTGGCCCGCACGTGCAAGTCCCCTTAGTCTGACCCGACTTCGTTCGCCGGCGCATCCACGGCGGCGGCCGCCTCGCTCGTGCCCTGCGCCTTCGCTCCCGGCATACGCACGGTCTTTACGCCCAGTACAATGTCCACAGCCCGACGCAACGCCTCATCGCCGGCCAGGGCCGACAGAAGCCCCTTCACGTCGCCGTCCTCCATATCGGAAGGCAGTTCGTCTTCCGTCGCAACCGCATCCATTTCGATGTCGGCTTCCACGCCGCGCTCGGCGTAGTCGGCGCCGCCCTCCAGCCGGATCGATGCCGTCGCCAGGTATGCTTCCAGCCCCCCGCCTACCGCCACGCGTTCACGGGCGAACGCATCGCCCGCCGTTCTCCGGCCCAGCAGCATGACGCCCGGCCGCCCCTTGAGGAAGGCCGCCAGCGCTTCGGCCGCCCCCGCGGTCTCCCCGTTCACCAGCAGGATCAACGGCAACGGCCGCCCAAGGGCTTCGCCCCGCGTCTTCAGTTCGCCCGATTCCTGCCCGCGCCGGTCGATGCGCCTCGCCAGCGTCACATCGGGACCCAGGCACAACCCCGCCACGCGCAACACGCACCCCAAGTCGACGCCCGAAACACCCCTGAGATCCAGCACGGCGCCCTGCATCGCGTCGTCCGCCGCCCAGGCCCGCAGCCGCTCTTCGATGCACGCGCCATCCAGCACGGCGCCACCGGACGGCACAATGTGCCCCACCCCTCCGGGCCAGCGCCGGGCGGCCGCGCCCGCCTCGACCGCCGCGGCTCCGTCCGCCGGGGCGTCGATCAGGATCGAGCGCGGGTCGACAAGATGCAGTATGGCTTCGGTCGAAGCCCTGCGCACATCGTCCGCGTCGAAGGCGATGCCCAGTTTCTCCAGCGTCTCCAACAGACCGCCCGGCACGGGCAGTGCATCCCCGCCGCCGGCCCACGCCGTCCGCGCCGCCAGAACACCCGCCGCCAGAACTACCGCGACCAGTCGCCTCATGCCTTGCGACCGCCCCCGCTGCAAACCGCGGCCATGTCGGCCTGAACCGCTGCGTCGCCCTTCGCCACCTTGCCGGCCAGACCCTGCTTGTGCCGCGCGACGCGCTTCGCCAGCGCCGCATCGGACAGGGCCAGAATCTGCGCCGCAAAAATGGCCGCGTTCACGGGACCCGCCGACCCCAGCGTCACCGTCGCCACGGGAATCCCCGCGGGCATCTGGATCGTCGACAGCAAGCTGTCGACCCCGTTCAGCGCACCGCCCTTGACGGGAACGCCGATCACCGGCAGCGTCGTGTGCGCCGCCAGCACCCCCCCGAGGTGCGCCGCTCCGCCGGCCGCCGACAGGATGACCTTCAGCCCACGCTTCACCGCCGATTCGGCGTATTCGGCCGCCAACCGAGGCGTGCGGTGCGCCGAGATGACGCGAGCTTCGCACGGAATCCCGAACGTCGTCAGCGTCTCCACCGCCGCCCGCAACAGTGGCCAGTCCGAATCGCTCCCCATCACAATGCCCACAACCGGTTTCATCTTCTTCACGCTCTTTCCCCTTGCTGTTTGCCGATTGCTGACTACTGATTACTGACTCCGCCCAAACGCTCTCGCGGCGATATCGCGCCGATAATGCGCGCCGTCGAAACGGATCTCTCCCGCCACCGCATAGGCCGCGTCACACGCCGTCTTCAGGTCGTCCCCCAGCGCCGTCACACCCAGAACACGGCCGCCGGATGTCGTCACACGGCCGCCGTGCAGCGCGGTTCCGGCATGGAACACGACGGCGCCCGATGCATGCGCGGCGGCATCAAGCCCCTCGATCGGCAGCCCCTTGGCATACGGACCCGGATACCCACCCGCCGCCATGACGACACAGACGCACGCCTGACGCTTCCACCGGATGGCGTCCTGCGTCAACGTGCCGTCCACGCACGCCCGCAGGGCTGGCAGCAGATCGCCCTCGATCCTCGGCAGGATGGCCTGCGTCTCGGGA
The DNA here is from genome assembly GCA_032123415.1 of bacterium. Lineage (GTDB taxonomy): Bacteria > Verrucomicrobiota > Kiritimatiellia > UBA8416 > JADHWI01 > JAQBFL01. Next base: position 5,802 of record JAQBFL010000133.1, read on the forward strand.
TCGCCGAACCGGCAGTTGAACTCCAGAACGCGCACGCCGGCCGGCGTCAGCATGATCCCGGCGTAAAGCACCCCCCGGTAGACGATCCCTCTGCGCCTCAACTCGTCGAGCGTTCGCCCAATGACATCGCGCGCAATCACGGGCCACAGTTCGTCCGTCACGACCGGCGCCGGCGAGTAGGCGCCCATGCCGCCCGTATTGGGCCCCTGGTCGCCGTCGCGGACGCGCTTGTGGTCTTGCGACGAAGCCAGCATGAGGAAGCTCTTGCCGTCGACGAGGGCCAGGATCGAGGCCTCCTCGCCTTGCAGACACTCCTCGACGACCACCTGCCCCCCGGCGGCGCCGAAGACGCGATCCACCAGCGAGGCCCGCACCGCGGCCTCGGCCTCCTCCACCGTGGCGCAGACCGCCACCCCCTTGCCCGCCGCCAACCCGTCGGCCTTCACCACGATGGGCGCGCCCAGACTCCGGACGTACCTCATGGCCGCCGAGGCGTCCGTGAACGTCCGAGAGACAGCCGTCGGCACTCCGGCCGCGGTCATGATTTCCTTGGCAAACGCCTTGCTGCCTTCAAGCCTCGCCGCCTCCCGCGAGGGGCCGAATACGGACAGACCGTTCTCCATGAACGCGTCGGCAATCCCCGCGCACAAAGGCGCCTCGGGGCCGACCACCGTCAGGTCGGGCCGCTCCGCGCAGGCCCACGCCAAAAGCCCTGGAACGTCTTCGGCGCCGATGTCCAGATTGAGCGCGCAGGCCGCCGTTCCGGCATTGCCCGGCGCACAATAGACCTCGGGCCGCGAGCTGTCCTGGGCCAGTTTCCAAGCCAGGGCATGCTCGCGCCCGCCTCCGCCCACAATCAGAATCTTCATATCGCCGGTCAGGATATCGAATTATCCGGGCGGGTCAATCCGTAAGTCCCGCAGGTTGCCCTTTACTTTGCGCGCGGCGACGACTAATCTTACCGCAAGTGTACGGGATGAATCCGGACGCTTTGTGGATGTTTTCTACCCATGAAAAGACTGACGCTTCTTTCCGGTTGCCTCATGGCGGGCATGCTGCTCGCACTCTCCGCCTGCACCCGCCCCGCCGATCGAGGTCAAGCCCTGCTGCAGGCCGCAAAGAGCGGACAGGCGGACTCCATCCGCGCGCTGCTCGAATCCGGGGCGCCGGCGGACGCCGCCACGGAGCGCGGGGTGACGGCTCTGCACTACGCCGCACAGAGCAACCGCGCGGACATCGTTAAACTGCTTGCCGCCGCGGGTGCGGCCCCCAACGCCCGCATGGAGGGCGCGGCCACTCCCCTGCATATCGCCGCCCAGAACAACGCGGCGGACGCTCTTCAGGCGCTCCTGGATGCGGGATCCGACCCGAAAGCCCCCGACTCCATCGGCCGCACGCCGCTGCATTTCGCGGCCGGCCAAGGGCTGTGCTCGCTCGCCTCGGCGCTGATCGATGCCGGCGCGGAACCGAACGTTCCGAACGCCCAGGGCGAGACGCCCCTGCACTTCGCGGTCTTCCACGGGCATGCCGACATGACGGCCCTGCTCGTGGCCGCCGGAGCCGATCCGCAGGCGCGCACCGCGGCCGGAAGCACGCCGCGGAACATGGCGGAGGAAGCCGCAAACACGAACCTTCTTGACTTGATGCCGATCCCGCCGGACCGTGCGACGGCCGAACCGCCGCTGCCGGCGCCCCCCGCCGAGCCAGAGGCTCCCCGACCCGCTGAGTAGGTTCAGATTTCCTGACGGAACGTCGTGAGAGGAACATCGTGACAGGTCGCCTGCCGATCTGCTACACGTAGAGGCGGCGCGTTTGCGCCGCCAATGCGTCCCGTTCCGCCGAAAGAGGCGATCATGTCAGGATCGATACGTTCTCGTGCTCGCTGCGTGCACGGGGGAACATCCGAACCTCCGAGCGCGCTGAAGATATCCGCGCGGCGTGACGCGCCCCAGCCCTTCGTGCTGCCGATGAGCCGGCCGGAGATGGAGTCGCTCGCATGGGACGCCATCGATGTCCTGCTCGTGAGCGGGGACGCCTACATCGATCACCCGGCCTGCGGCCCGGCCCTGCTGGGACGCTGGCTCGTGGCGCATGGCTTCCGCGTCGGCATCGTCGCACAGCCCGACTGGCGCACCACGCGCGACATCGAAACCATGGGACGGCCGCGGCTGTTCGCCGGCGTCACCGCCGGCGCGCTCGATTCGATGCTTGCGCACTACACCGCGTTTCGCAAGAAGCGCTCCGACGACGCCTACACGCCTGGCGGCGCGGCGGGCCAACGCCCGAACCGCGCGACGCTCGTCTACACCAGCCTCGTGCGCGGCGCGTTTCCGGGACTGCCGGTCGTCATCGGCGGCATCGAGGCCTCCATGCGCAGGGCCGTGCACTACGACTTCTGGAGCGATTCCATCCGCCGGCCCATCCTGCTGGACAGCAAAGCCGACGCCTTGGTCTACGGCATGGCCGAGCGCCCGCTGCTGGAGATCGCGCGGCGGCTGGCAGCCCGCCCTGGAGAAGACGCGCCCGCGGCCCGCGCCTGGACCGGGGCGCCGGGCACGGTGCACATCTGGCGGGATGGGGACTCGCCGCCGCCCGGCATCGGGGTCGGCAACCTGCCTTCCCATGAGGAGATCGTCGCCGACCCGCGGCGCCTGATGACCGCCACGCTCCAGATCGAGCGGCAGTGCCATCAAGGCGGTGTGGCGCTGGTGCAGCGCGTGGGCGCGCGTGCCATCGTGCTGCAGCCGCCGTCCGAACCCCTGGACGCCGCGGAACTGGACGCGCTGCACGCCCTGCCCTTCACGCGCCGCGCGCATCCCTCCTACCGCGCCCCCATCCCCTCCGCGGCCATGTTGCAGTTCAGCATCGTCACGCATCGCGGTTGCGCGGGCGGCTGTTCCTTCTGCTCCCTGACGTTGCACCAGGGGCGCCGCATCCGATCCCGCGGGGCACGGTCGATTCTGGACGAGGCGGCGGCGCTGACCCGCCATCCCGACTGGAAGGGCGCACTCTCCGACGTCGGCGGCCCAACCGCCAACATGTGGGGCGCGGCCTGCAAAGCCGATCCCGCGGCCTGCGCCCGCACCAGTTGCCTGTGGCCCGCGATATGCCCGAGTTTTCAGGATGGACAGGACGCGCTGGCGGAATTGCTGCAACGGGTGGCCGCCACGCGCGGCGTGCGGCATGTACGCGTGGCGAGCGGCGTGCGGCACGACCTGGCTCTGCGCAGCCCCCGCTTCACGCGCGCGCTCCTGCGCGACTTCGTGGGCGGGCAACTCAAACTGGCGCCGGAGCACCTGTCGGACCGGGTTCTGTCGCTGATGCGCAAACCCGCCTTCACCGCGTTCGAGGAGTTCCTGCGCGTCTTCGAATCGACCTCGCCGGCCGGCGGATCCTCCCATTTCGTGCTGCCCTATCTGATCAGCGCCTTTCCCGGCTGCACCGAGGCGGACATGGACGAGCTGGCCGCATGGTTGAAGCGGCGCGGCTGGCGCCCCCAGCAGATCCAGTGTTTCATTCCCACCCCCGGAACCGTGGCCACGGCCATGTATGCGGGCGGGATCGACCCGCAGGGGCGCCCCATTCACGTGGCGCGAACGGACGCGGAGAGACTGCGCCAGCACCACCGCCTCGCGCCGGGAAGTCGCACCTGACGGCCATGACGTTCGACCCGCCTCCGAACAGGGCGCCGCGCCGGACGAACGGGCATGGCGGCCCGAGCACGTAATCGAAGTTGAATTTCAAGCCCCAGGCGGTCACAATACCCCTGCGTACGGAGAGGCAACCCGACCGGCGCATGAAGCGCGGAGGAACCGACCATGCTGATTGTGGACGATACGTTTCTGGTGATGATCGACGTGCAGGAGAAGCTGGCGGCCGTCATGGCCGACGGCGACGCCCTCGTCGAACACTGCACGCGGATTGCCCGCTGCATGCGGGTTCTGGGCGTGCCGGTACTGCTCACCGAACAGACCCCGGCCAAGATCGGACCGACCGTCGCGCCCGTGGCCGCGGCCCTCGAAGGCCTCGCGCCCATCTCGAAGACGGCATTCAGTTGCTGCGCCGAGCCGCGCTTCACCGCCGCCGTGGAGCGCACGAAGCGCAAACGTGTCCTGCTTGCGGGCATCGAGGCGCACGTGTGCGTCAGCCAGACGGCGGCCGATCTCCTCGCCCAAGGCTACCACGTGGAAGTCCTCGGCGACGCCGTCGCGTCGCGTACCCAGGCGAACCGGACCGCGGGACTGGAGCGGATCCGCGCGCACGGCGGGCAGATTACCAGCGTCGAGATCGCGGTCTTCGAGCTGATGCGCACATCGGAACACCCGGCTTTCAGGGACATACTCAAACTGGTCAAGTGACGGCATGATTGCAATTGTCGATTACGGGGCAGGCAACCTCACCAGCGTACGCCTGGCGCTGGAGGCCATCGGCGCCGAGGCGGTGATCACGCAGGACCCCGCGACGGTGCGCGCGGCGCGCCGCGTCATCTTCCCGGGCGTGGGCGCGGCCGGCGCGGCCATGCGGTCGCTGCGCGATCTCGGCCTCGCGGAACCCATCCGCCAAGTCGCGGCCGCGGGCGTCCCTTTTCTGGGCATCTGCCTGGGGACGCAAATCGTCTTCGACTTCACCGAAGAGGACGGCGGCACGCAGGGCTTGGGCATCGCACCCGGTCGCGTGCGGCTCTTCCGCCCCTCGAACCCCTCCGACAAAGTTCCGCACATGGGTTGGAACGATGTGCGTATCGCCGCGCCCCACCCCCTCCTGGCCGGGATCGAGGACGGTAGCGAGTTTTATTTCGTCCACAGCTACTACCCCGATCCGTCCGATCCGGCGTGGATCCTCGGCCGCACGACGCACGCCGGCGCAACCTTCGCGTCGATCGTGGCGAAAGGAAACGTCGTGGCCACGCAGTTTCACCCGGAGAAGTCCGGCCGCATCGGGCTCCACTTGCTCCGGAACTTCTGCGCCTGGGACGGGAAGGGAGCAACGCCATGCTGACTCGCCGCATCATCCCTTGCCTGGACATACGCAACCGCCGTGTAACCAAGGGCGTTCGCTTCAAGAACAACGTCGACCTCGGCGATCCCGTCGAGATGGCGGCCCGCTACTCGGAGGAAGGCTGCGACGAGCTGGTGTTCTACGACATCACCGCGTCGGCCGAACGCCGGCCCATCGACATCGACATGGTGACCGAGGTTGCGCGCGCCGTCCGCATCCCCTTCGCCGTCGGCGGCGGAATCGCGACCATCCAAGACATGTCGCGCGTGCTTCTGGCCGGCGCGGAGAAGGTGTCCGTCAACTCCCTGGCCGTGGCGGACCCGCGCATCATCGCGCAGGGAGCCCGTGCGTTCGGATCCCAGTGCGTGGTGCTCGGCATGGACCCGGTCGCCAACGCGGACAGAGCGCGCTTTCCCAGCGGCTACGAGGTGACGACGCACGGATTCCGGGAGCACACCGGGATGGACGCGCTCGCGTGGGCGCGGCAGGCCGTCGATCTCGGCGCCGGCGAGATCGTCGTCAACTCCGTCGATGCGGATGGCACGCGCGCGGGATTCGAGCTCGCGCTCACGCGGTTGATCGCAACCGGCGTGCCGGTCCCCGTGGTCGCGTCGGGTGGCGCGGGACGGCCCGAACACCTTGTCCGCGTATTCCTTGACGCCTGCGCGGACGCGGCCATCATCGCGGGCATGATTCACGCGCGGGAGTACACGATTCCCGCCATCAAGGAGGAGCTGGCCGCCGCCGGCATCCCGGTGCGCAAGCGCTGGTAACCCACCCCGCCGCGGGGGGCGGCCTGCCTGACGTGCAACGCGAAACGACAAAGCAGCAACGGGCCGAAGCCCTGCGCGGAGAACTGGCGCGGCTGGCCGCGCGCCTCCAGAAGGAGAGCCGCCGCCACGCCGCGGCGCGCTCCCCCGCCGCCGCCGGCCGGCTCGCGGAGCCCGCCGCCGCAGCACCCAGGCCGCCGGTCGGCGTTCCGAGACGCACGCCCTGCGGCGCGGCGCGCGTCCCGCCGCCCGCCGCCGCCGCGGCCGGCGCGGTCCGTTCCGGCGCATCGAGGTATCGCATCGCGCTGGAGGAAGCGATCGAAAGCGGCCGCGAGGTGGTGACCGCGCTCGGACCGCTGTTCGAGGTCCGGCATGCCGTGGCGGACATTCCCGGCGCAGAGGAACTTGACCGCGCATTCACGGCCCGGATGGGAGACCCGCTCTCCCCCATGCGGCAGAGGCTCTGCCGCATTCCCGACTCGCCGGCGCCCGCCGTCGAGGATCTGGTCTTCATGGACATCGAGACAACGGGCCTGAACGCTTCCCCCCTCTTCCTGATCGGCGTCATGACCTGGGAAGACGGCGGATTCGTGGTGCGTCAGTTCTTCGCCCGTCATTACGCCGAGGAGGCCGCCGTCATTGCGCGATTCGCGGACGACGTTCGGGGCCGCCGCCTCCTCGTGACATTCAACGGGAAATCCTTCGATTGGCCCTACATCCGACTGCGGGCGATCGTCAACGGACTACCCTCTGTCGCCGAACCGCACCACCTCGACCTGCTGCACGAAAGCCGCCGCGTGTGGAAACCCACATTGCCGAATTGCAGGCTGCAGACGATCGAACGGCACATCTGCGGTCGAACGCGCACGGGGGACATACCGGGCAGCGAGATTCCCGCGGCCTACCACGCCTATGTCAGGACGCAGGACGCCTGGCAGATGACCTCGGCGATCCATCACAACATGCTCGACCTCGTCACGCTCGCGGACATCATGACGCGCATGCCCGATGGCCCGCCATCACCCTGAATGCGCCTCGCGCACGGCATCGCACACGACGCGGGATCGACGCGGCCGCGGCGCTTTTCGGTGCACTTTTCGGGTGCGTTTCGCCCGCCGTGGGATATCCTGCAACCCATGGCTCAGACTGTCGGCATGGGCCTCGGACCGACACCATGCGAATCGCTGCACCCCATGAACCTGTCCCGCGCGCGGTGCGCAACGCGCTCGCGGCGAGTTGGCGCGCCATGCTGGCCGACGTCCGATCCGCGCCGGCGTTGCCCTGCCTGCGCGGCGCTGCCCAAGCCGCCGCGGGCTGGGCGCTGGCCGCAGCGGGCCGCGACCGACCCGTGCTCTGGATCTGCGACGGCGCCGCCTCTCTGGAAGCCTGTCACGAGGACTTCGCGGCCCTGCGCCCCGATGGCGCCCCCCCTTTGATCTACTTCCCCGAACGCGAAGAACTGCCGGGGGACGCGCGCGGGACCGACCCCGAGGTCACCGGATTGCGCTTCGGGGCACTCGACGAACTGCTCCGTCTCGGGGACGCGGGAGGCCCCGCGCCGGTCGTCATCGCCTGCGTCCAGTCCCTCATGCAACGCACGGCCGCGCCCGGAGCCTGGATGGCCGGCGTCCGGCGGCTGCGCACAGGCGACGAACTGGCGCCGGAAGATTTCGCCCGCACGCTGCTCGACGCCGGGTACGAGCGCGCGATCGAGGTGGACCGCAAGGGGCAATTCGCGCACAAGGGCGGCATACTCGATGTGTGGCCACCCGCCTCGGACTGGCCGGCGCGCATCGAGCTGCTGGGCGATGCCATCGAATCCCTGCGTCTCTTCGATCCCACGGATCAGCGCACCCGCGGGGCCGTCGTGGCGGTCGACGTGACCCCGGCGCGAGACCCCGCGGGCGCGGGCGGCGGGCTGTTGACGGACTACCTCGGCGCGCCCGCGCTCGTGGTCTGGTGCGACCGGAGCCGCATCGCGGAACGAGCGTCGATTCTGGAAGAGGCGCAGGCCGAGGCCGGAGCGTCC
>JAQBFL010000134.1:0-6257 GCA_032123415.1 bacterium
CTCCAGCACTTGAAGTGGGTCTCGATCTCGGCGGAAGGCGGTGTGTACAATGTTCGTAACCTGCGGCTGGAAACGGCGTCACCCGCGCCGAAGTGAAGGATTTCAGACGAGAGATGCCGGCCCGGTCGCGAGCGCCGCGAGCCACAACGCCTTCGGGTGCTCAGGCGTTTGAGAGCCCCGGGTACAGCTGCCAGTCGTATACGCGCACACCGCCGCCGCAGCGGTTCAGGCACGCGCGCATGCGTCGCGCGCTCGCGGCGTCGCGCGCCAGGATGCCCATGAAACCGCCGCCGCCGGCGCCCGCCAGCTTGCCGCCGGACGACCACTCCGCAACGTGCCGGAACAGTGCGTCCACGTCCGGATTGCTGCAATGCGGGTCGAGAATCTGGTGGACACCCCACGCTTCGTCCATGACGGCGCCCAGTCCGTCGAGGTCGCCGAGGGCCAGACACCTGCGGCCGGCCTCCGCGAGGTCCGCCAGGCTGGCGATGGCGGACAGCAGCCGTCCGTCACGCTCCAGGTAGCGGCCGACCACGATCTGCAGCATGTTCTTCGCCAACCGCTCGATGCCCGTGAAGGCGATCACCAGGCGCGACTCCAGCTCGCGGACGACCTCCGGCAGCACCGGCGTCGGCTCCACGCGCGGGCGGATCGGGCATATCGGTGAACTGGAAATGAGCTTGATGTTGGGGGCGAGTCCGCCGATCTGGTCCTGCCACCCGCCGCCCGTCGTCAGCCGCTGCTCGAGCACCAGCACCCGCTCGATGATCGTCTCCATGTCGTGCGGCCTGCCAGCCAGCCGTTGCAGAGCGCTCAGCAACGCCGCCGCAAGGATCGAGCTCGTCCCGAGTCCGCTGCCGCGTGGAACGCGCGCCCACGTGCGCACGCGCACTCCCTGGAAGATGCGCCGCCTTTCGCCGTAGCCGCTCAGGGCCAGCCCCGTCCGCAGAAGGGCAAAGGGATCCGCCAGCCCGGCTTCCGAGAGGACGCGCTCGCCGTTGCGTACGGTCAGAGTTGCGCCGGCCCGCCCCCCGAGCACGAGTTCCCAGCGGCGCTCCGCGATGGCTTCGACCTCGGCGCCGACCGGCAGGGCGCCGTTGAGCGTCATGGCCATGTTCAGGACGCAGGCGGGCCGTTCGAGGCAGTAAGGGGGCGTATCGCTCCAGCCGCCGGCGATGTCGAACCGTACGGGAAGTCGTACGCATGCGCGCGCGCCGGGTACGATCCCTGCGACCGGTTCCGACGCGATGGCCTTCACGGCGGCGGTGACCTCGACCTGCACGGCGTCGAAGGCGGCGTTTGTCGCGCGCTCGGACCGCGCCTTGCGGCCGGCGGCGAAAAGCAGGTCTGAGCGCAGTCGCAACCGGCGGCTGCTCGGAACGACGCCGGATACGCGCTGCTCCGCATCGTCGAGCGTCTTGAGCAGGGCCAACGTCTGGCGGCGGGCGTCGCGGCCGCGCAACTGGCCGACGAGGGCGCGCACATCCCGGTCGTGACAGCCGGCGATCGTCCGGCGCGCCGTGGTGAGAACCACCTCGTCAACGATGTCGGCATGGGCGCGCCTGAAGTCCGAAGAGGAGACGACTCTCTGGATTTCGCCGAGGCTCAGGCGCCGCGCATTGCGCCAGGCCAGGCGGCATGCCGCTTCGACACGCCCGTCGCCCAACAGCCACAGTGCCCAGCGCGGTCCGTCGCCACCCGGAGCGAACAGGCGGGCGTTCCAGAGCGTGCGGTCCGCGCCGGGGGTCCAAAGGTCGTCGGCCGCGACGCCGTGGCTTCGCATCCACGCGGGAAGATCGCGGTTGGCGAAGGTTGCCTCGGCCAGTGCGGCCTTGGGGTTGTCGTCCACTCCGCAGCAGGCCGTCAGAACGGACGCGCCCCGCCCGCCGCCGGCGCGTATCGGCGCCTGCCAGAGGCAGATGTTGTCCGGGAACCGTCCGGCAAAGGGACCGGAGTCGACGCCCACGACGACGGATCGCGCCCCGATCCGAATTCCGCCGCCGAGCCGGCTGCCGAAGACGAAACTGCCCCGGCCCACGACGGAGTCGGGGTGCACGAACGAATCGCAGATGACGGCTGCCGCGGCGGCATTGGCCCCGCACTCCGCCATGACGCGGCGCGCAAGACACCCCTGCCACGAATGTCCGAGATGTGTCAACACTTCGGCGGAGGTGCCGAAGTGGACGAACAGCAGGTCGTCGGCGCGGTGATGCACGAGGCGCGCTTTGCCGACCGCGGCGACAAGCTCGCAGCCCAACGGCCGCTGGCGCAGCCACGCGTGACGTTTCGGAACGAAGGCCGAGGCGACTTCCTCATACAGGCTCGACTCCGCGCCCGCGTCAAGGAGCGACAGAACGGGATCGGTCGGCGCGGCCGCCAGGCGGGCCAGGCCGCGAAAGGCCGCGCCGGTGAAGACATAGATGCCGGTGTCCAGCAGGGCGGCGCCGCCGCGCACGAGAGCGCCGCGGCGCGCGAGTTCGGCGGCGGGCATTTTCTGAAGCAGATCCGCAACGGCGCCCCGCCGGCCCTCCAGGATGACGCCATGGCGCTCCGCGATGTCCAGCGAGACCGGCGACGTGACGACCAGGGCGCCGTCCATCGGCAGTGTCATGCGCGCGGAGGCGAAGAGAGGCAGCGCGTCCCCCGAGAAGGTCAGCAAGCCGCCGCCGCGCATGGCCTGGGCGACTGGGGCGGCGATGGCCAACTGATGGTCGAACACGGACAACGCGGGGCGGTCGGCGTCCGAAAACAGCGGAAACGGGATGAAGCACTTGCCGAGGACATTGGCCCACGGTACGCGCTTGCTGTCCCCGCCCGCGTGAATGAGCAGCACCTTGAGCGAGGCGGGGTCGACGTCAGGACGGAACTCGCGCAGCCGGCGCAGCGCATTGAGCGTGGCGCCGCCGCTTCCGATCCTTCGCCCGCCGGGATCCTCGACCACGAGGGTGCGCGTGCGTTCCGCGATGAGGCCGCGGCGGCGCGCGGCCCGAAGCTGCTGTGTGTAGAGCGCTGCCTGATGCTGGCTGGCGGCGGTCAGCACGATGGCGTCCCACCCCGCGATCCGTTCGGGGGCCTCGACGGACAATCGTAGAACCGACATGCCCTGCGCCAGGCTCGTCAAGGGCGAGGCGGGCGAGTGTGTGTTCATAAGAGGCTCTGTCCGGTCAGGTTCTCTTCATCTGCACATCGGTCTCGTAGCGGCGGATATCCGACATCCAGAGGTTGCCGGTCGGCACATCTTCGCGGCGGCAGAATTCGTCCCAGACGGCGCCGAGGGGCATGGTCTTGAGATCCTCCATGAGCGCCAGCCGCCCCGTGAAGTCGCCGTCCGCCTCCATGCGCCGCAGTTCGGCCGCGGGTTCGACGAGCGCCATCAGGAGCGCCTTGGTCAGGCTGCGCGCGCCGATGACCCAGGCCGCCACGCGGTTGATGCTGGCGTCGAAGTAGTCCATGGCCAGGTGCACGCGGGGCAGGTAGCCGCCCCGCACGATTTCCTCGGCCACAGTACGCAATTCGTCGGAGAGTACCACGACGTGGTCGCTGTCCCAGCGCACGCCGCGGCTGACGTGGATGAGAGCCTCGTCAAGCCACCCGAGAACGGCGGACAGCTTGTCGGCGATGCCTTCGGTGGGGTGAAAGTGCCCCATGTCGAGGCACAACATCTTGTGTCTGGCCACGGCATAGGCGAGGTAGAAGTCGTAGGAGCCCGCGACGTAGCTCTCGGAGCCGATGCCGAAGAGCTTGGGCTCGACCGCGTCGCGCGCGGCGGCGGGGTCGATTGCCTCGGCGAACACGCGGTCGAGGGAGTCCCGGAGACGTTCGCGCGGCCCCGAGCGGTCGGCCGGCGAGTCCTTGCTGCCGTCGGGAATCCAGACGTTGACGACGCAGGGTGTGCCGAGAGCGCGGCCCATGGCCTGGCCGATGCGCCGGCAGGCCACGCCGTGAGCGATCCAGAACTCGCGGACCGCGGGATCGGGGTGCGTCAGCGTGAGACCGCTTGCCGCCTTGGAGTGAGCGAAGAAGGTCGGATTGAAGTCGAGCCCGATGCCCAGTCGCTTGGCCCAGTCGATCCAGCCCTGAAAGTGGGCGGGTTCCAGCGCGTCGCGGTCCGCGGCGGGGCCGACTCCGTCGGGGTAACAGGCGTGCAGGTTGACGCGTTGGCATCCCGGGCTGAGGGCCATCGCCATGGCGAGGTCGCGACGCAACTCTTCGGCGTTGCGCGCTCGTCCGGGATGGCTGCCGGTGACCTGGAGGCCGCCGCCGGGATCGCCGGCAGAGGCGGTTTCCAGTCCGCGCACATCGTCCCCTTGCCAGCACTGCAGGCTGATGGGCGTGGCGGACAGCGTATCGAGGGCATCATCGCATTCGACGCCCATCTCGGCGTAGCGGTCACGGGCGGCCGCGTAGGCGGTCTTGATCGTCGTCGGGTTCAAAGCCGGTTTCCTCCTTCGGATATTTGCCGCCGCCGCGATTCCTCAACCGCTTGCCTGGCTGACGGACTGACGGTATGACTCCACTTCCCAATGTTCGATGAAACCCCGGGCCTCTTCGGACATGAAGCGTACGCCGCCGAACGCGGCGCTCAGGCGTACGACCAACGCTCCGTTGAGTGCGAGAGCCAGCGCCAGGCGGCTGGCGGCGGGCGAGGCGTCCACGCCGAACACGCCGCGCGCCGACGAAACGACGCGCGGCCACAAACCGTTCATCGCGCGGAAGGATCGGAAGTCGTCCGCGGTCGGAAGCGGGCGCGGCGCATGGAGGGCGTGGGACCCGGCATAGACGATATGGTCCGGGGTCAGGGGGCCGCGCGCGACCGCGCAGGGACCCGCGGCGCAGACGAACGGGCTTGCGCAACCCGCGGCCTCGCGAAACGCCTCGCGAACACATTCCTGATCCGCGGCGGAGGGGGCCGGCGCGTCGGGAAGCGCGAGCGAAACGCTCTCTGCGGCGTAGGCCTTCCGCAGGGCCTCGTCGATCCGGGCGTGGCGCTCGCGCACTTCGGTCGGCGTGGCGCCGGCCACGAACAGACCGTGGTTCTGGAGGAAGAGGGTGTGGGGAGGCGCGCCATGGTCGGAGCGCCAGGCGTCGATCAGGTCCCGCAGCCGGCGGCACAGCGTGTAGCCGGGGTCGGTGTAGGGCGCCCACAGCGCGTCGGGAAAGAGGCGGCGGCAAACCTCCTCGCCGTCCCGAGAGCAAGTCAAGCCATTGACGCCGGCGGGGTGCGTATGCACGACAAAGGGCGCCTCGATGCTATGGTGGAGCGGCGCTTCCACGCTGGGGCGGCCGCCGTAGCCCGGCAGCACGGCGCCGGCCATGTGTTCCTTGACCAACGCCTCCCGCGCGTCCGCATCGGGTGGGGTGGAGGAGTCGAAGAGCGCCTCGACCGCGGCGCGTGAGAGAGGCACGAAAGAAGAGGGCGCCGCCGCGGCCAGCGTGGTGCCCGACGCCTTGACCCACAGCGTGTCCTTCGTCTTCCAGGACGTGTTTCCCCCGCCGCCCAGCACCCAGTTCGCCCCGCCGAACTCGCGTGAGAGCGCGACCAGTTCGTCTAATCCGATGGAGTTCTCTTCGCGCATGGAATCCCTTTCTGCATGAAACAGCCACATACCCTAGCATGCGACCGGCCGCGCGTCCATGTCCGATTGCGCGCCAGTAATGGGGGAGATGACGGACGACCAGCGGCGCTTAATGGACGGCCTGAATCTCGCGGAAGTGCACAAGCAACCGCTCGCGATTCGGGGGGGCGGGGGGGTAGCACATTAACGCGTCACCGCACTTGTGCTCTGGCGTCCGCGTGGTATAGTTTCGTGCATGTCTTACGGCGGGGTGTAGCGCAGCCTGGTAGCGCGTCAGCTTTGGGAGCTGAAAGTCGTGGGTTCGAATCCCACCGCCCCGACCACTTGGAAAGCCAATAAATCAAGCCTATTCAAGCGATTCCTACTTCTCTCGACGGCCCTTCATGGGCGCTTTCCGGGCAAGGAACTGAACCGGAACGTCTTTCCGCGGTGGGCGAACGAGCGCTGCAGTTGTTCTCCAATTTCATCAAAATGAGAACTACTGGGGGCTCGTCCAGCGGTTCCAACTCACGAATTCTGCGGGGTGAGCTGGGGCTGGAAAAGCGCGCTATCGCTATGTCGTGGAGGCCAAGCTGGTTGGCCCGCAGGGCACGATGTTCTCGCTGATGAGCGAATTTATGGATATGCGCGATCCGGTTCGGGACAAGGAAGACTGCGAGTTGAACGCCTTCCGACGGTTGG
>JAQBFL010000135.1:0-13969 GCA_032123415.1 bacterium
GCGATGGCTTCCATGCTCGGGGCGAACAGCTCGGTCTCGAACACCGAACGGCGCCCTTGCAGCATGGCGATCGTCCGCTCGACGCCCATGCCCGTGTCGACGTTCTTCTGTGCGAGCGGCTCGTAGGTCCCCTCGGTCGTCTTGCGGTACTGCATGAAGACGTCGTTCCAGATCTCGAAGAACTTGCCGCACGAACAGCCGGGTCGGCAGGCCGGACCGCAGGTGGCCTTCCCCGTGTCGATGAACATCTCCGTGTCCGGCCCGCAGGGCCCGGTCTCGCCGGCCGGCCCCCACCAGTTGTCCGCCATCGGCAGGGCGTGGATGCGCTCGCGCGGGATACCCAGCTTGCGCCAGTAGCCGATCGACTCCGCGTCCATCGGCACCGTCTCGTTGCCCTCGAAGACGGTGACCGACAGCTTCGCGGGGTCGAAGCCCAGGTACGACGGCGAGGTCAGAAACTCGTAGGACCAGGCGATCGCCTCCTCTTTGAAGTAGTCCCCGAGGGACCAGTTGCCCAGCATCTCGAAGAACGTCAGGTGCGAGGCGTCTCCCGCGGTGTCGATGTCCCCCGTGCGGATGCACTTCTGGCAGTCGCACAAACGCCGGCCGGCCGGGTGCGGCTCGCCCAGCAGGTAGGGTACCAGCGGATGCATGCCGGCCGTGGTGAACAGCACGGTGGGGTCGTTCTCGGGAACCAGCGAGCTGCCCGAGATGACGCGGTGGCCCTTGCTCTCAAAGAACTTCAGGTACGCTTCGCGCAGTTCCAACGCCGTCATTCCGCCGGCTCCTCCTTGTCCTGCTGGTTCGTGCGGGACGACACGGCCGAGGCCGGGGACGCGGCCACCTTCTCCTTGATCGCCTTGATCATCTTCTCCAGCACGTCCGCGTGCTCTTCGAGGAACATGCGCGCGGCCTGCTGGCCCTGGCCGATCTGCTCGCCGTCGAACGCCAGCCACGACCCGCGCTTGGTCACGACGTTGTGCGTGATCGCGCTGTCCAGAACCGACCCCTCCCACGAGATGCCCTTGGCGTAGAGAATGTCAAATTCGGCCTCCGTGAACGGCGGCGCGACCTTGTTCTTCACGACCTTGACGCGCGTGCGGTTGCCCAGCACCGTGCCGTTGGCTTCCTTGATGGCGCCGATGCGGCGAATGTCCAGCCGCACGGAGGTATAGAACTTCAGCGCCCGGCCGCCCGGCGTCGTCTCCGGGTTGCCGAACATGACGCCGATCTTCTCGCGAATCTGGTTGGTGAAGACGCACAACGTCTTGGATTGCGCGATGGCGGCGGTCAACTTGCGCAGCGCCTGGGACATCAGGCGGGCCTGCAGGCCCATGTGGGCGTCGCCCATACCGCCTTCGATCTCGGCTTTCGGCGTAAGCGCCGCGACCGAATCGACCACGATCACGTCCAGTGCGCCGCTGCGCACGAGCGTCTCGGTGATGGTCAGCGCCTCCTCGCCCGAGCTGGGTTGCGAGACCAGCAGGTCGTCGAGATTGACGCCGATGTGGCTGGCATACAGCGGATCGAGCGCGTGCTCGGCATCCACGAACGCCGCCAGCCCCCCGCTCTTCTGCGCGTTGGCGATCAGGTGCAGCGTCAGCGTGGTCTTGCCCGATGATTCCGGGCCGAACACTTCCACAATGCGGCCGCGCGGCAGCCCGCCCGTGCCCAGCGCCAGGTCCAGCGCAAACGACCCGGTCGAAATGACCGGAATCTTGCGCGACGCCTCCGCGTCGCCCAGGCGCATGATCGCGCCCTCGCCGAACTCCTTCTTGATCTGCTGTATGACCGCCTTGAGTTCCGACGGTAGTTCTTTATCCGGCTTGGTCGTCGTCATCCGAGTTCTCCCGTTTGCTTCAGCGCATCCCTCAACAGTCCCAACGCCAGATCGCTGCTGCGCCACTTCAGCTCGTCCCGGCTGCCTTCGTTGCGAACGCACCGCACTGTGGTGCGCCCGCCCAGGCATACTCCAATAAAGACAAGTCCCACCGGTTTTTCCGCCGTACCGCCTCCCGGCCCCATAATTCCGGTGATTCCGAGCCCCGCGTCCGCGCCCAGCGCGGCCCGCGCGCCCTCGGCCATGCGGCCGGCCGTTTCGGCGCTCACGGCGCCCTTCCGCGCCAGCAATTCCTCGGGCACGCCAAGCAGCCGCGTCTTGACCTCGTTCGCGTAGGCGATCACGCCTCCGCGAAAGAAGGCCGACGCCCCGGCCACGCGCGTCAGCCGGTGACCGATCAGCCCGCCCGTGCACGACTCGGCGACGCCCAGCGTCCAGCCCCTGGCGGCCAGCAGGTCGCCGATCTCGCGTTCGAGTCTCGGATCGTCTGACTCCACGACGCACCGCCTCCCCGTCATCCGGCGTAGCCGTTCGGATGCCGTTTGTGCCAGCTCCAGGCGCTGCCGATGATCGCGCGCAGATCGTCCAGCCGCGGCCTCCAGCCCAGTACGTTGCGCGCCTTGTCCGCCGCCGCGATCAGCCGCGCTGGGTCGCCCGGCCGCCGCGGCGCCGTCTCGGCCGGGATCTCGTGGCCCGTCACTTCGCGGGCCGCCGCAATGACTTCCCGGACCGAATATCCCGTGCCGTTGCCGAGGTTGAAAGCGCCGCTGTGGCTGCCCGTCAGCGCCAGGATGTGCGCCTGGGCGAGGTCGACGATGTGCACGTAGTCGCGCAGGCAGGTGCCATCCGGGGTCTCGTAGTCGTCCCCGAACACGAGCACCTTGGCGCGCTTGCCCAGGGGCACCTGCAGGATCAGCGGAATGAGGTGCGTCTCGGGATCGTGATCTTCGCCGAATTTCTCCGTGGCCCCGCAGGCGTTGAAATAGCGCAGGAACACGGGCTCGATCCCGTGGATGTCCCGGTACCAGCGCAGGATCTTTTCGAAGGCCAGCTTGCTCTCGCCGTAGGGATTGGTCGGCCGCTGGACGGTGTCTTCGGCAATCGGCACGCGATCGGGCTGGCCGTAGGTGGCGCAGGTCGAGGAGAACACGATCTTGCCCACGCCGGCCGCCCGCATGGCCTCGGCCAGGTTAAGGCCGCCGACGGTGTTGTTGTCGAAATACAGCTCGGGCCGCTCCATCGATTCGCCCACCAGCGCGTAGGCCGCGAAGTGCATCACCGCATCCGGGCGCGTCGCGCGCATGACCTCGATGATCCGGTTTCTGTCCCTCAGGTCGCCGCGCTGGAACTTCGCCCGCTCGTCGATCGCCTCGCGGTGGCCGCGTTCGAGATTGTCGAAGACGACCACCTCGTGCCCTTCGTCGAGCAGGAGTTCGGTCGTCACGCTGCCGATGTAGCCCGCGCCGCCGGTCACCAGAACCTTCATGCCTGTGCGTCACCCTTTCCGTTGGCGGTCATCATACGTTCCAAGCGCTCGATGCGCGCCTCGGCCGCCTCCAGCCGTTTCTTCGTCTCCGGCAGGCGCATGAGGTGCGCGTGCATGCGCCGCGCCTCCGCGTGCGGCATGGCCGGGTAGCCGGACACGAACGCCGCGGCGGCCACGTTCTTCGTGACGCCCGCCTGGGCGCCCACGATCGCGCCGTCCCCGATGTCGAGGTGGCCCGCCAGGCCCGCCTGGCCGCCGAGCTGCACGCCCCGCCCGATCCGCGTGCTGCCGGATATGCCGACCTGGGCCGCCATGGCCGAGTGGTCGCCGATCCGCACATTATGCGCCACCTGCACGAGATTGTCGATCTTCACCCCATGGCCGATCACGGTCTTGCCGAAGCGCGCGCGGTCCACGGTCGCATTGGCGCCGATTTCCACGTCGTCGCCAAGCTCCACGCCGCCTACCTGCGGCACCTTGATCCAGGCCGCGCCTTCCTTGACGTAGCCGAAACCGTCGTTGCCGATCGCCGCGCCGGGATGCAGGATCGCCCGCTTGCCGATCCGCGTCCCTTCGCGCACGACGACGTTCGGGTAGAGCAGCCCGTCCTCCCCGATCTCGACGCCTTCGCCCACGTAGCAGCCGGCCACCAGGACGGTGCGCGCCCCCACGCTGGCGCCGCGCGCGACGACGCAGCATGGCCCGACCGACACTCCCGCGCCCAGGCGCGCGTCCGCCGCCACGACGGCGCTCGGGTGTACGCCCGGCTCGTAGCGCACGGGCGCCGGCCCCAGGCAGGTTGCCGCCAACGCGAAGGCGCGGTCGGCGTTCGGCACGCAAATGCGCGCGCAGGGGCACGCCCCGGCCCAGGACGCGTTGACGATCGCCGCCGACGCGCGGGTTCCCGCCACGGCGGCTTCGTAACGCGGGTTGGAGAGGAAGGTGACATCCCCCGGCCCGGCATCTTCCGCCGAAGCCAGCCCGCGGATCTCGATCCCGCCGTCTCCCACCAGTTCGCCGCCGACTTTCGCGGCCAGTTCAGCCAGCTTCATGGCGCGTCTTCCCGTTCCTGCTGCGGCGCCTTGGCCGCCCCTTCCGCGGGCGCCTCGGCGGCGTCCATGGCCGTCGTCTTGAGGATGGCCTCGGTGATGTCGAACCGGTCCGCGCGGTAGATCACGGCGGGCAGGGTCGCCCCGCCGCCCTCGGCGCCGTCGAGCACCAGATCGAAGCCGTTGGCGCGGGCGTACTCGCCGATGCGCTCTTGGAGCCGCGCGAGGATGCGTTGCCGCATGCGCATCATCTGGTCGGAAACCTGACGCTGCCGCAGCTCGAGCGTCTCGCGGATATTCTGTTCGTGACCGCGCAGCAGCTCCAGCTTCTCCTCGGCCACCGCCTCCTTGCGCTGGCGTTCCGCGTCGCTCCAGGCGCGGTTCGCGGCTTCCTTGCTCGCCGCCTCGTAATCCGTCCGGAGGGTCTGGCGCTTCTCCAGCAGGTCCTTGCGTTCCTTCTCCAGGTCGTCGCGCAGCGTTTGCAGCGTGGCCTCGGCCCGTTGCGTCTCGGGGTAGGCGTCCATGACCTTCGCCATGTCCACGACGCCGATCTTCAACTCCGCCGCGGAAGCCGCCGAAGCGCCCGCCGCCAGCCCCGCCGCCAGACAAACCATCGCCGCCATTCTCATGCCGTCACCTTGTTGTTTCCATGGCGCCGCGGGCGGCCGCATCCGCCGCCCCGCGCGCGCTCAGTAGTCATAGCCGATCCAGAATACCCACTTGTCCTCGTCAGTCAAATCGTCGTCGCGTTCGATGACCCACGCCCTGTCGATGCGGATCGGGAATCCGGGCAGGTCGAAGCGCAGGCCGACGCCCGCCCCGGACGCCAGGTCCTTCAGGTCCAGGTCGTACGCAGCGGTCCACACGTTGCCGATGTCGTAAAATGCCGCCAGGCGGATGGCCTTGACCAGGGGGATGGAGTATTCCGCGCTGGCGAAGGCCAGACTCTGGCCGCCCAGCGGACGGTACGAGTCACCGTCGGGATCGTCCGCCGGCACGGCCTTGGGCCCCACGTCGCGATAATCGAAACCGCGTATCGTGCGTCCGCCGCCTATGAAGAGCCGGTCCGTGATGCCGACTTCCTCGGTATCGCCATACCCATCCACCACCTCGTAGCGGACCTGCGCGGAGATGACGTGCTTGAACCACGGCGAGTAGAACTGCCGGCCGCGCGCGCCCACGCGGTACAGGTCCGTATCGAAGCCGAAGGGGCCGCCCGTCACGGTGTAGAACAGGCTGGCGAGCGTGCCGCGCGTGGGGACGAACGCGTTGTCGCGCGTGTCGTGCGAGAGCGTCAGCGTGACCGAGCTCTTCGTGGCGTCCTCTTCCCAATCGAAATAGTACGGCTCGCCCGTGTCGACCACGATGTACTCGTTCGTGTCGGCAAGGTCGGTGACCTTGTCCCACTCCAGGCGGTAGCGCAGCTCGATGCGGTTGTTCCAGGGCAGCGCCGTGCTCAGGGCGGGCGAAACGCCCATGCGCTCGACGTCGTAGTCGGAGTACTCCACTTCGCTCTGGTAGAGGTCCAGGGAGAATGCCAGCCGGCGGTCCAGGAACCAGGGCTCCGTAAACGAGATGTCATACTCCGTGCGCGTCGACCCGAACTGGCTGCGGAACTTCATTTTCTGCCCGCCGCCCGTGAAGTAGGGCCAGCCGAAGAGGTCGAAATTGCCTTGCGAAAGTTCGATGAATCCCATCACTTGGTCAATGCTCGAGAAGCCCGCGCCGATCATGAACTGGCCGGTCGGCTTCTCATCGACCTCGATCGCCAGATCGCGCACGCCGTCCACGCCGGTGGGCGTGGGATAGGCCTCGACGCGCGAGAAGTAACCCAGATTGTTCAGGCGCCGCTCACCGCGTTTGACGCGCACTTCGTCATAGATCTCGCCCGGGGTGACGGGCAGTTCGCGGCGGATGACCTTGTCGAGGGTACGTGTGTTGCCGACGATGCGGATGTCGCGCAGACGGGTCAGGCTGCCCTCGCGCACCGTGAAGTGCACGTCGGCGATCAGGCGTTCGGGGTCGGTCTTGAGCGTGTGCCGGACCGCGGTCTCGATGTAGCCGCGGTGGCCGTAGAAATCGCGCAGCGCCTGCGCGGCCGCTTCGATCGCGGACAACGCCGCCACATCCCCGCGGCGCAGTCGGATCTCTTTCATGACGAGATCCTCCGGGAAGATGGCGATGCCGGAGACGGCGATGCCGCCTATTCGGTAGACGCCGCCCTCGGTGAGCCGCACGGCAACGAACGGAACGCCCCGCTCGTCGCGCTCGACGACGGGGTCCTGCACGTCCACGTCCAACCGCCCGCGGTTGAGGTAGGCATTGCGCACGGCGGTGCGGATCAGCGCCAGGTCGGCGGCCTCATGGTCCTGCCCCTTGAAGTAGCGCATCGGGTTGTACCACGACCGGAAGCTCACCGCTTCGAGCAGGTCCGCGCGCTTGACGCTGCGGTTGCCCAGGAACACGATCCGCTTGACCTTGATCCGATCCTCCTCGACGATCCGCACGGTGACCTTCGCCAAGCCCTCGGCGCGATCCACCGGCTCGATCGTCCACGAGGCCTCCGCGTTGGCGAAGTAATCCTTCCGGTATTCCTGGATCAGCTTGCGGGTCTTCGCGCCAAGCACCTGGTCGTCCACGACATCGCCCGGCTCCAGCCCGATCCAGTCGCGCATGCGCCCCTGGCGGTAGCGTTCCGCGCCGACGATCTCGACCGGCGCCGCCAGCCGCCACTTCGCGACCAGCCCGTAGACCAGGTCCACGCCCTCCGCGGTCTGCACGAGCTCGACGCGCACGTCCGTGAACAGGCCGGTGTCGAGCAGCGTGCGCACATCGCGCGAGATCCGCCCGCGGTCCACCGGCTGCCCCTTGAGGTCCGCGACATGCGCGCGCACGTACGCCGCGTCGATGCGGCCCGGCCCGCGGTTCTCGAACCGCACTTCCCGCACGACGGGCGCTTCCGCGCACCGGGCGGCCTGCGCCGTTGCGAACGACGCCAGCAGGATGATCATGGCCGTGTGCATCTTCATACCGCTTCCTCCGCCTCTTCAGGCGCGCGGACCAGTTCGCCCGCGCCGTCGATGCCATGCTCGCGGTCACGGAACCGCGTGAACTCCTCTTCGAAGTTGAGCCGCACCTCGCCCGTGGGTCCGTTACGCTGCTTCGCCACGTCCACGACCGCCAGGAGGCTGTCGGCCGATTCCTCGTCATCCGGGTACTTGCAGGGGCGCCGGAGCATGCAGACGACGTCCGCGTCCTGCTCGATCGCCCCGGAGTCGCGCAGGTCGGAAAGCTTCGGCTTGCCGTACTTGTCGCGCTGGTCGGGCGCGCGGCTGAGCTGGCTGAGCACCAGGACGGGGATCGACAGCTCCTTGGCCATGGACTTCAGGTTGTTGGAGATGTAGGCCACCTCGATCTGCCGCCCGTCGCGCGAGCGCTCCCGCGAGTGCAGGAGCTGCAGGTAATCCACCACGATGAGTTTGACGTTGAACCTCTTATGCATGCGGCGCGCGCGCGCGCGCAGCTCCATGACGTCCAGGCCGCCGGTGTCGTCCAGGTACACCGGCGCCTGCATCAACAGCGAAGCGGACTGCGTGAGCTGTCCGTGCGCCTCGCGGGACAGCAAGCCCCGCGCCAGGTTGAAGGACTGGACCCCGGCGTGGGAACAGAGCATGCGCATCACGAGGGCCTCCTGGGACATTTCGAACGAAAAGATGCCGACCGGGTGAGCGAGGTGGTCCGGGTCCCGCTTGCCGAGGGCCACATTCTCCGCGATGTTCATGGCCAGCGAGGTCTTGCCCATGGAGGGGCGCGCCGCGAGGACGATCATCTCCGCGGGCCGCATCCCGAGCAGCTTCGCGTCAAGGCTGGCGAATCCCGTGGAAATGCCCGTCAGGCCGCGGCGGGACGTCAAGATCGTATCGATCTTGTGCATCGTGTCCATGACGGCTTTGTCCCAGGGCCGCATGTCGCCGTGCTGACTCTCGGTGATGTTGAGGAAGGCCTGCTCGGCCCGGCTGAGGATGTTGTCCGCGGTGTCGTCGGAGTCGAAACACTCCTTCTCCGCGCCGCGGGCGCAGCCGATGATCGCGCGCAGCAGCTCCTTCTGGCGCACGATGTCGATGTAGTACTCGGCGTGGGCGGCGGTCGGCGTGCCGTCCACGAGCCGGTCCAGGAAAACGGGGCCGCCCAGATCGTCCAACCGGCCCAGCGTGCGCAGGCGCTCGCCCAGGGTCAGCACATCGATGGCCTGACCCTGCCGGAGCATGTCCTCCAGGGCGCCGTACACGACACGGTGCGCCGCCACGTAGAACGAATCGGCGGACAACGGCGCCGTGATGCACAGGTCCAGCACGCGGATGGCGTCGAGCAAGACCGACCCCAGCACGCCGCGCTCGGCTTCCTCGCTGTATGGCGGAATCCGATCAATCCGCGTGGCGGATGGATGTGGGGCGGATTCCGTGGGCATGCCGTCTACTCCTCGACAACCCAGACCTTGACGGTGCTCCGGACCTCCGGATGGAGTTTGACCGCGACGTCAAAGCACCCGAGTTCCTTGATGGGCTGTTCGAGATCGATCAAATGCCGATCGATCGGAACCCCGAGCTCCGCCAGCGTCTTGGCGATATCCGCGGACGTGACCGAGCCGTACAGCTTGTCGCCCTCGATGGTCTTCACCGGAATCGTGCAGGAGACCTTCGCCAGGCGCTCCGCGAGAATCTGCGCGGCGCCGCGCGCCACGCGATCCCGCTCCTTGCGCTCCGCCTGCAGCTTCACCAGCTTGCGGCGCGTGGCCACGCTGACGGGGGCCGCCAGCTTGCGCGGCAGCAGGTAGTTGCGGGCGTAGCCGTCCGCCACATGCACCACGTCGCCTTCGACACCCAAGGTTGGAATGTCCGCCATCAATATCAGTTCTGTCGCCATGATTCGACTCCTCGTCCTCTCGAGCGGACGATCCGCGGTTCCGGCCTCAGGCCAGGATCCCGATTTCCCGCGCCCGGCGCACGCCGCGCTTGATCTGCCTCTGCTGTTTTGCGTTGGCCCCCGTGATGCGCGCGGGCATAATCTTGCCGTGCTCCGTCACGAACTTGCGCAGGAACTCGTAGTCCTGCGGGTCAACTTCCGTCACGCCGTCCAGATGTCGGGAACGCTTCTTCGGCAGATCCGCTTCCGGACGACGCCTTCTTGTTGTCTTCGACGCCATTCGCTTCATAGTTTTCAGCCATCCTCCATTGCCGCCGCCCGCCGCTTCTTCAGAAAGGCAGGTTATCCTCGTCTCCCACGTTGCCATCCCCTTCCGCGCCATGTCCGGCACGGTCGCCTTCATCCGCTGCCGGGCCGGGGCCGGGTCCGGCAGCCAGCCCAGTGCCGCCGCCCGGCCTGCCGCCATCCCGGAGCTCCGCGTTGCGCGGAGCGCTCAGGAACTGCACGCGGCTGGCCTGCACGCGCAGCTTGCTGCGCTTGCCGCCGCCGTCCGGCGCGTCCCATTCGTCCATCTGCAGCCGCCCTTCGACGAAGATCGGCGAGCCCTTCGAGAGGTACTTGCCGCAGGTCTCCGCCTGCTTGCGCCACACGACCACGTCGAGGAAGCATGTCTTCTCGACCGTTTCGTTCGTCGTACGGTTGAGCAACTTTTCGCTGACCGCGATCCGCAGGTCAGCCACGGCCGCGCCGTCCGGCAGGTATTTGACCTCCGGATCCTTCGTCAGATTGCCGATCAGCAGAACTTTGTTGAGCGAGGCCATGTGGTGTATCCCTCGTGCGCATCGGGTGCGCTTCAGTCATCGCGATACCCGCGGTTATCGCGATACCCGCGGGTATCGCTGTCGTCCGCGGCGGCGGCCTGCGCGGCGGCCCGCTCGGCGCGCGCTTCGCGCGCCACCAATTCCTCGTGTTCCACCGCCAGAATCTGAGCGCGGAACACGTTCTCGTTCAGCTTGATGCGGCCCTTCAACGGGGTCACGGCCGAGGGTTCGAGGCGCAACTCGAAACGGGCGTAAACGCCGTTCTCGCGCTTCGCCAGCGAGCGGGCGAATTGCCGCCGTCCGATGACCCGCGAGGCCACCGTCTCGCCGCCCACGCGCTCGACGTCCTTGCGGAAGCTCTCGACCGCGCGCTCGACATCCTCGTCCTTCATCTGGCTCGGAAAAATCACCATCGCTTCGTACGTCTTCAATCCCGTCTCTCCTGTTGTTCTCCGGCGTCCGCCGCCCGCGCGTTAAACTCGTTCATCGCGGCCTGCGCTCCGGCAACCGCCGTCCGCTCCACCGCGTCCGCCGCTCTCGATACGGCGCGCTCCAGACTCTCCATCTCGGCCGGTCCCATGGCCGAAAGCACGTGCCCGACCAGGTCCTCGCCCGGCCGGCCTCGCCCGATGCCGACGCGCACGCGGGCAAAATCCTGACTGCCCGCCGCCTCGATCACCGACTGCAACCCGCGGTGCCCGCCGCTGCTTCCCGCGGCCCTCACCCGCAAACGTCCCGGCTCCAGATCCGCGTCATCCAGCACGAGGATCAAATCCCCGGCCGCCAGCCGGTGATAGCGCATCACCGCGCCGACGCAGTGCCCGCTCTGGTTCATGAAGGTCCGCGGCTTGATCAGCAGCACCTCTTCGCCGCCCAACGCCGCGCGCCCCATGTCGCATCCGAACCGCAGGCTGCGCCGCAGTCGGCAGTCATGCCTGCGCGCCAGCTCGTCGATCGTCATGAACCCCACGTTATGCGGCGTTCGCGCATACCGCTCGCCGGGATTCCCGAGCCCCGCCACCAGCTTCACGGACGCCAACCGCCCCTCATTCCGCTTCTTCCTCTTCCTTCTTGCCCTTGGCGATAACATCCGGCTCCGCGGCCTTGCCTTCCGCGCCCTCGGCCGCCGCCGCGCCTTCGACCGTCTCCTCGGCAACGCTCGGAAGCGTCACATGCACGATCGGCAAGTCCCGCGAGCTGACGATCTTCAACGCGGGCGGCACCACGAGGTCCGCCACGGTCAGCGTTCCGTTCAACTGCAGGCCCGAAACATCCACCTCGATCGATTCGACCAGGTCGCCCGGCAAACATTCGACTTCCACGGAGAAGAGAATCTGCTCCAGGATGCCGCCCTGCCGCACGCCCTCGGGTTCGCCCGCCAGCTCCAGCGCGATGTTGACGCGCATGGTCTCGGTCATCGAGATCTCCAGGAAGTCCGCGTGCAGCGTCATGTCCGTGAGGCTGTGGCGCTGCACCTCGGTCAACAACACCTTGAGCGGGGTCCGCTCGTCCACGACCAGGTCCACGAGCAGGTTCTCGCCCGTGTGCCGCTTCAGCAGCATGTCGAACGCGTGATGCTCCAACTGGATCGGAATGGACTTGCCGTCGCGCCCGCCGATGACCGCCGGCAGCACCCCCTTCTTCAACAGCCTGCGCGCCGACGCGCTGCCCATTTCGGTCCGCGTGGCCGCCTTGATGACGATTTCCTTAGCCATGTGTGCTCCTGGTTCTTGCTTAGGGTCTGAACAACGAGGTCACCGAACGGTTTTCGTGAATCCGCAGGATCGCCTCCGCCAACAGTTCTGCCACAGACAACACGGTCACCGGAAAACCGTCCGGCTCGACCATCGGCACGGTGTCCGTCACGACCAGCCCCCGGATCGAGGACTGCTTCAGCCGCGCGATTCCCGCCGGCGTGATCGTGGCGTGGCTCACGGCCGCGTAAACCGCGGCCGCGCCGCGGTCTTCCAGCATGCGGGCCGCCGAACAAAGCGTGCCCGCCGTCGTCGTCATGTCGTCCACCATGATTGCGCTGCAGTCTTTCACGTCGCCCACCAACGTCAGCGCCTCGACTTCTTCGCAGGACCGGCGCTGCTTGGCCACGACGGCGAAGCCGCAGTTCAACATCCGCGCGTACGCGTGCGCGGCCTTCACGCCGCCGGTGTCCGGCGCCACGACGATCGGCGACGGAAGATCCATGCTGCGCAGGTGCTTGACGATCACGGGCGACGCATACAGGTGATCGACCGGTATGTCGAAGAAGCCCTGGATCTGCTGCGCGTGCAGGTCCATCGTCAGCAGCCGGCTCGTGCCGGCCGCCACGAGCAGGTTCGCCACCAGCTTGGCCGTGATCGGCACCCGCGGTTGATCCTTGCGATCCTGTCGGCTGTACCCGTAATAAGGGAGTACGGCCGTAATCCGGTCCGCCGACGCCCGGCGCATGGCGTCGATCATGATCAACAGCTCCATGAGCGTCTCGTTCGGCGGATAACAGATCGGTTGGACCACGAAACAGTCCTTGCCCCTGATATTCTCGCGAATCTTGACATGCGTCTCGCCGTCGGGAAACCGGCTGATCTCGGCTTCGCCGAGTTCCAGACCCAGACCCCGCGCAATCCGCTGCGCCATCTTCGGATTCGCCGTTCCTGTGAAAATTTTCATGTCCACGTGAGCCACCTCGCGCCGCCGGGCGGCCTGTCTTTCAGGCCGACCGGCCTGGTTGCCCGACTAGGACTCGAACCTAGACTCTGGCCTCCAAAGGGCCGTGTGCTGCCATTACACCATCGGGCAATGTACGGGCCACGCAAGTCCACACCCCTTCGCCCATGCGCCTTTTCAGACGCCCCTCCACACCGTGCGCATGGTCCTCGCTTTCGGCCAGACCGAACGCCGACGCGCCACTTCCCGAAACGAGGGCGCCCAGCGCCCCCGCAATTTTCAATTCGTCCACAATCTCGCCGATCAACGGGTATTTCCGCGCCACCGTGGGCTGCAATCCGTTGAACAGATTCTCCCCGGCCAGGCGCACGTCCCCGCTTTGCAGCGAAAAGATGATGTTTGTATAGGTTTGCGGCGAAGAAGTCAAGTCCGGACGATACCGCTCGTAAATGTCCCGCGTGGATACCACCAGCCGGGGGTTCGCGATGACCAGCCACCAGCCCTCCCGCGCCTCGGGCCGGGTGACCGGAATCGGCGTCACGGTTTCGCCCGCTCCGCCAATGGCCACGGCCCCGTCGTACAGCAGGGCCGGCACGTCGCAGCCCAGCCGCGCGCCGAGCCGCGCTAGCGTGGGAACGTCCAGCCCCAGGTTCCAGAGACGGTTCAGGCCCAGCAGCACGGCGGCGGCATCCGAGCTGCCGCCGCCCATGCCGCCCCCGATGGGGACGTTTTTTTCCAGCTCGATCCGCGCGCCCGACGCGGCGCCCGTCTCCTGCTTGAGCAACGCGGCCGCCCGCATGGCAAGGTTGTCTTCAGGTCTGCGGTTCGTCAGGTCGTCCAGATCCACCGTGCCCCCGGTCAACGAAACCGCACACGCGCCCCCACTGTCCGGCGTCAGCCGCACGCGGTCGCACAGCGAAACCGGCGTCAGCACGCTGCGCAGTTCGTGAAAACCGTCCGGCCGCTTGCCCACCACCTCCAGGTAGAGGTTGACCTTGGCAAACGCCCGAACGTCCAGCGCCCCGTCTCTTTCTTCCGCAAACATGCGTCGCGGGAATTACCAAACGCCCCGCGCGGTGTCAATCATGGAAGCATGGATGCACTGGCGCATGACCGTTCGGACGGACAAACATGATGACAGAGCGGGGCGTTCCGGGGGGTATTCCGCCGATTGGGTATCCCCTTTACTCTA
>JAQBFL010000136.1:0-4480 GCA_032123415.1 bacterium
CGTCTTGCGGATGGCGGATGGAGTCCATACGTGGCCGGTGCGCTCGTGGGCGTGCTGGCGGTGGCATCGGCGCTGGCGACGACCAAGCTGATGGGGAAGACCAATTACCTTGGCGCGTCCACGACGTTCGTGCGGGCCGCCGGGTTGCTGGAGCGCACGGTGGCGCGGGAGCGTGTGGAGGGCAACGAGTATTTCGTCAAGGAGAAGGTGCGGGTCGACTGGCAGTTCATGCTGGTCGCGGGCATCTTCCTGGGTGCGTTGGCCGCTTCCCTCTCCGACAAGAGCTTCAAGCTCGAAGGCGTGCCGCCGACCTGGGCGTCGCGTTTCGGCCCGTCTGTCGGGAAACGGGCCGTCTGGGCGGTGCTGGGCGGGATCGTCGCGATGATCGGAGCGCGCATGGCGGACGGGTGTCCCAGCGGGCATGGACTGAGCGGAATGATGCAGCTTTCGGTCAGCGGGCTCGTGGCGTTGGCTCTCTTCTTCGTCACGGGTGTGGTGGTCGCTCACTTCGTCTATGGAGGGTCGAAACATGAGTAGCCAATGGCTTGGGTTGATCACCGGTGTTGCGTTCGGCTTTCTGTTGCAGAAGGGCAGGGTGCTGCGGTTCGACAAGCAGGTTGGGGCCATGCGGCTGAAGGACATGACGATCCTTAAGTTTATGCTGTCGGCGATTCTGGTGGGCCTCGTGGGCGTCTACGCGCTGAGTGCCGCGGGCGTCCTGACGCTCGGCCATAAGCCGATGAACGTCGGCGCGGTGGTGATTGGCGGCATTCTGTTCGGCGCGGGGTGGGCGGTCATGGGCTTCTGCCCCGGCACATCCGTCGGCGCGCTGGGCGAGGGGCGTTGGCATGCCGTATTCGCCATAGTTGGCATGCTGATCGGCGCGGCCATTTACGCCGAGCTGTACCCCGTGCTCAAGACCTCGGTCCTGGCGTGGAAGGATTTCGGCAAGCTCGGGATTCCGGATGCGCTCGGGGTTTCCCCCTGGCTGATCATTCCGGTCTTCTGGGCCGGAACCATCGCGCTGTTTGTGTGGTTCGAGAAGCGTGGAATCTGAGGGGGCGGCATAGTTGTCGCGGGCCGAACGCGCCATGAAATCCGTGTCCGTGAAGCTTGTCGTTCTGGCGGAAAACACGGCGCAAGGCGAGGGGTTGTTGGGCGAGCATGGCCTGAGCGTGTGGATTGAGACGCCCGAAGCTCGCGTGCTATTCGACACGGGGCAGGGGTTGGCGTTGCCGCACAACGCGGCGGCGTTGGGCATCGATCTGAGTCGGGCCGACGCCATCGTGTTGAGTCATGGCCACCACGACCACACCGGGGGGCTGCCGCACGTTCTGAGGACGGCGTGCGCTGCCAGGCTTTTCCTGCACCCCTCCGCCCTCGCATCCCGCTTCAGCCGCCGCGAGGGCGTTTCGCGCGAGATCGGGATGCCGCTTCCGAGCCGTCAGGCCGTGGAACGGTGCCGGACGCCGGTCGCCTGGACCACCGGTCCGCGGGAGGTCGCTGACGGCTTGTTCGTCACGGGCCCCATCCCTCGACGCAGCGGGTTCGAGGACGTGGGCGGAGCGTTTTTCCTGGATGCGGCGTGGACCGTGCCGGATCCGATCGAAGATGACCAAGCCATGTGGTTGACGACCGACAGCGGAACGATCGTGCTGTTTGGCTGTGCGCATGCGGGCGTGATCAACACACTGGGTTTCATCCGCGAACAAACCGGCGGGCAACCGGTCCGGTTCGTGTTGGGCGGAATGCACCTCGAAGCCGCGTCAGACGACCGCGTGTCGCGCACCATCGAAGCGCTGAATGCGGCCGGCGTCCAGGCCATCTGGCCGTGCCATTGTACCGGGACGGCCGCCACGGGCCGGTTTCTGTCCGCATTCGGCCATCGCTGCCATCCGTGCGCGGTCGGGACGGTTGTGTCGTTGGGGGGAATCGGCGTTCCTGGAGAGACGTCGAAACTCGGACCTGCGGGGAGTAGCCGCGCACCTGCGGTGCAGCCAAGCCGGCCTGACGCAGCGTCAGGCTGCCTCAGTGCTTGGGATGCGGAGCGGCTCGGCGGTGGCCTTTCAGATCCAACGCCTTGCCGCTCGTCTGGAAGCGGACCCTCGCCTGCACCGCCGTCTGGTCGACGTTGAAAAGGACCTGGCATGCTGAACAACCATTAAGCCCGCGCCAACCATTAAGCCCGCGCCATGACAAGGGAAAAAGCTTCCGCTCCCGGAGTATTGTGTCTCCCGGGTTCTGTCGGACTCTGAACGAAGGGTCTCCGACTTGAATTCGGTGTACGGGTCTTCCGACCAAACAACCATACGGGCTCAATAGAGATGGAGCCAGGCTCGGCAGGCAGAAGGCCCGCGTCTGTCCGACTCGGCTCATGGCCGTCGCATCAAACGCACGACGGCGGCCCAGAAACACTTGCGGTTCGCCCTGGCCCCACCCATTCACGTTGGAATGCGGGCTTGGCCGGCGGTGTGGCCGGACGCCCAGTTATTGGCGGGCTCGGGTCAGGGGTAGATGACCTCATCATTCAAAGCAATATTGAGCGCCCGAGACGGAGAGGCCCATTTCAAGCCGCACAGGGCTGGCCTGCTTCCCTATGAAACGAGCATCAGAGAGGCCGGAACTTCAGATTAGTTTAACACCTATGCCCGGCGGGCGTGGGTTTGTCCGACACCTCCGGGGTGTGGCGGACGATGCGTGCTTCGATCAGGTAAATCAAGTCTTCACCGATGTTGGTCGCGTGATCCGCGATCCTCTCCAGGTGCCGGGCAATGTGCATGACCTGCAACAGCGGCTCGAACAAGGCGGGATTCTGCGCCACCGCCTTCTTCACCAGCCGCACAACCTCGCGATTGATCGCATCGATCTCGCTATCCTCGGCGCAGACTTCGTGCGCCGCCGCGGCGTTCATGTTCACAAAAGCATCCAGCACTTTCTTCAACATGGCCTGGGCCTTCTCGGCCATCTCGCCGAGAGGGAACGGAATGCCGATCGGCGGTTGTTCGCAGAGGACCAACGCGCGTTCGGCAACATGCACGGCCAGGTCGCCGATACGCTCGAGATCCTGGTTGATCTTGAGCACGGCGATGATGTAGCGCAGGTCGGAGGCCACGGGTTGATGCAGCGCCAGTATTTTCAGGCAGTCGTCTTCCACGTCCACTTCCATGGCGTTGGTCTGATCCTCGCGGTCGACGACCTGCCGGGCGAGTTGTTCGTCCCGCCCCTCCACGGCGCTGACCGCCGTCCGAACGTCGCTCTCCACCTTGGCGCTTAACACCAGAATCTGCCGCTTCAACTTGTCGACATCTCGTTCCAGATGCACTCTCATAGCCGCGATCTCCTGCCTTGCTTGCTCATCCGAACCTGCCCGTCACATAGTCCAGCGTCTCCCGCAAACGCGGGCGCTGGAAGATCGACTCGGTGGGGCCATACTCCAGCAAGCGCCCGAGATACATGAACGCGGTGTAGTCGCTGGTGCGGGCGGCTTGCTGCATGTTGTGCGTCACAATGAGGATGGAGTACTCGCCCTTGAGCTGCTCAATCAGGTTCTCAATCTTCGTCGTCGCGATCGGGTCGAGCGCCGAGCAGGGCTCGTCCATCAGCAACATCTCCGGTTCCGCCGCGATGGCCCGCGCGATGCACAGCCGCTGCTGCTGACCGCCCGAGAACCCGAGCGCGTTGTCCTGCAGCCGGTCCTTGACCTCGTCCCAGAGCGCCGCGCCGCGCAGGCTGCGTTCGCACACCTCGTCCAGCACATTCCGATCCCGCTCGCCGTCGATGCGCAGCGGGTAGACGACGTTCTCGTAAATGCTCATCGGAAACGGGTTCGGCTTCTGGAACACCATGCCCATGCGCTTGCGCAATTCGATGACGTCCACGCCCGGCGCGTAGATGTGCTCTCCCGCCAGCAGCATGTCTCCGCCAATGCGCACGGTGCTGAGCAGGTCGTTGATCCGATTGACCGAGCGCAGCAACGTGGATTTTCCGCATCCCGAGGGTCCGATCAAAGCCGTCACCTTGCCGCGCGCCACTTTCATGTTCACGTCGAACAGCGCTTGTTTCGAGCCATAGTGCAGGCAGAAGTCGCGCGATTCAAGCACAACCGGTTCCGACTCGATCTCCGGATGCGTCTCGGTCGGCACCTTCTCGCCGGCGGCGATCCGGCCCAGTCGGTCCGTCGTCTCCTCGAGAATCGAGTCGCCGCGCGGGCTCACGAGTGCAGGGGTTCTTTCAGCCATGGTCACACCTCCGATTACCTCTAAAACGCCGCCGATACGAACTTGCGGCGCAACCGCGTTCTCAGACGCACCGCCAGGAGATTCAACAGAGAGATCAGGGTGATAAGCAGCAGCGTCGTCGCATAGACCATCGGCTTGGCCGCCTCGCTATTCTGGCTCTGGAACCCCAGGTCATAAATGTGGAATCCCAAGTGCATGAACGAGCGCTGCGCATGCAGGAAGGGGAAGGTGCCGTCGATCGG
>JAQBFL010000137.1:0-3012 GCA_032123415.1 bacterium
CTTGAAGCGCCAGAGTTCCTTGGGGCCTTCCTTGGGCCATTGGCGCAGCAGGCCGACGGCATTGAACACAGTGTTGCCGTCCCAGGGGATGAAACGGTTCAGATCGGTGTTCGCCTTCAGGATCTCGCGGGTCAACGTGGCCTTCGACGGATTCGGAACAACGCGCAACTGCAGGGCTTCGGAAAGCGCCGCCAGCAGCGGCCGCCCCATCTGAGCGATCTCCGGCCTCTGCGGGTCCTTAGCCAGCAGGAGGCGTTCCCGCTCATCGATCGCGGCCTCCAGCACGGCGAGGTCGTCTTTGGCGCCCACCTTGACGAGCGCCCGCGCCGCCGCGACAACCACGGTGAGATCGTCGGACGCCAGCAGGCGCCGCAGTTCCGGCAGATGCCCAAGCCCATGCTTCTCGTTCACCAGGCAGGCCAGGATCAGTTCGTTCAGTGAGGCCGTGGCGACATCCCTGCCGTAGGCAAGGGACGCACCCATTTCAGCGGCGGACTTGTCCTGGTCGGTAAAACACAGTGCGGCCAACGTGTTCTCGCGGACCAGCGGGGCCTCCGCGGCCATCAGCTTCTTCACCAGAGGCGCATCCAGCACCACGCCCTGCACCGCGGCCCAGAAAACGAGGTCGGCCAGCTTCCCCGGATCCGGCTTTCCGATGCCGGCGCCGATCGTGTCGGCCCCCGGGAACTCGCCATACGCATCCTGCAGGGACTTGGGGAGCGGCGCCTGCGGCGCCGGGGCGGCGGGCTTCACGGGGGAGAGAGATAGGATGCCGAGCTCGGCGGCCAGCGGCGTGGGCGATATCGGCGAGTACGCGGAGGTGCTTCGCTCGCCGGCCCAGTTGCGCCATTCCTTCATGAGCTGCTCGCTGTACATGCCCAGTGGCCCCAGTGGCAAGGGGTTGTCCTGGTCAACCACCGCGACGCTGAAACCGATGTGGTCCGGCAACGCCTTGCGTCCTAATGCGCTGAGGACAGCGTCCAGGTTCACGCTGACCTCGTAGGCCGTGCCGCCTTCGACGGGCACGGAAATGGCCTTGGCCTTCCATTCCGCCGGGACCATGACGTTCGCCTCAATCCCTTTCTGCCAACAAGTCATGACCTCGTCGGGGATCAGTTTGGGCTGGGCGCTCCAACTGCGCGGCGTCAGCACAATGCGGCCGGTGGGCGCGCCGCGAACGGTCTGTGCGCCGTAGGTGTCCCGCTTACTGTTGTCCTGCCAATCCGGATAATTGGTATCGCGCGCCTGGCGATCGAAGTCGAAACAGAGAACCAGCGCATCGGCTCCGTGCGCTCTGTACGTCGGGGGCGTACCGTCCCCGTAGCGCTGGCGATCGCGGACCATGATCAGGAAGAACAGCTCGCGGCCGCCAGGTTTCATGCCCACGTCGAGCTGCAAGGCCGGATCGTCTGTGGTCCAGTCGCCGGCTGTCGCACTCGGCGAGATCCCGGCCCATTCTACCAGCTTGCCGTCCGCCGCGGCGCTGTCGGGCAGCGTGTAGGTCGGCAGAGCGTTCATCTTCACCACCGCCGGCTCGGCGACGGCCCCGCCGAGAAACACCAGCACCGCCAACCAGCCCGCGACAAACATAGTCTTCAACTTAGTCTTCATGTGGTCTCCTTTCAGTTCCTGGTATTGAGCACGTCATAGCACACCACGCTCGTGTCCCCGCGGACATAGAGCCGGCCGTTGGCAATGGTGGGCTGTTGGGGGATGCCGAATTTGATCCCGGTTGCCACGCGGCCCAGTTCATTGTAGCCGGTCTGGTTGGCCTCCGCCAATACCAGGTCGCCTTTCTTCGTGAGCGCGAAGATCAGCCCGTCGGCGACGATCAACTGCTGCTCCATGCCCCAGTCGCGGCCGGCCTGCTCCCACAGCAGCCGGCCGTCCTCGAGGCTGGTGCATTGCAGCCCCTTTGAGCCGAACCCGTAGACCGCGCCGCCCAGCACCGCCACGGTGTGATACATGTTGACCTGGTTCTTCTCGCTGCGGTAGAGCTGCCGGGCGCGCACCTTGCCGTCGCGCACGTACATCTGCAGGCAGGCCGAGAACGCCGCCGAGCCTTGCCCGCCGCACAGGACCACCCGCGAGCCGGTCGCGACCGGCGACGAGATCAGCGAGTGGTGCATCGGCGTCGGGTAGATCCAGTACAGCTCGCCGGTCTTTGCGCTGACCGCCCACGCCTCGCGCGCGCCGCCGTACACCCCGCAGATGATCTGCGGAATGCCGTCAATGATCTGATAGGTCGGACTGGCACTGCTGCCGTAGATGTCGGGGCGTTTCTGCGGGTCGGCCACGCTCCAGCGCAGCTTGCCGGTCAGCTTGTCCACCGCCACCAGGATCTTCCCTTTGCCGC
The DNA here is from genome assembly GCA_032123415.1 of bacterium. Classification (GTDB taxonomy): domain Bacteria; phylum Verrucomicrobiota; class Kiritimatiellia; order UBA8416; family JADHWI01; genus JAQBFL01. The sequence goes on from JAQBFL010000137.1 coordinate 2,357, forward strand.
TCTTCCCCGCCGGGATGTAGAGCGTGTCGTCAACGATCAGCGGCGCGGCGTCGGGCTGGGCGAAGTACTCGGTGTCGTCCGACCGCCAGATCACCGCGCCATCCTCGGCATTGAGGCAGTAGACAGGGCTGAGCGGGTTGTAGTTGACGTCCATCTTCGGGATGAAGTAGACCCGGTCGCCGTCCACCAGCGGGGTGACGATCGGCCCGTTAGCGACGTGTTTCCAGGCCTTCGGGTAGATCTCGTGTTTCCAGATCGTCGCGCCGGTGGCGGGGTTGAGGCACAGCGCCCACTGCTTGTCGTCGAACTGCGCCGCGGTGAAGGCGCGGCCGCCAACCTCGGTCACCGCCGCCTTGCCTTCGCCCACCTCCACCCGCCACAGTTCCTTCGGCCCTTCCGTCGGCCAGGCGCGCAGCAGCCCCTTGGCGTTGTAGACATTGTTGTTGTCCAGCGGCATCAGCCGCGGCAGGTCGGTGTTCTCGGCCTTGACGGTGACCACCGGCGTGGCCGTGGGAATGACGATGGGCTCCACGCGCAGCTTCAGCGCTTCGAGGGAGGGCTGCATGAACACTTCCACCGCGCGCACCAGCCCGACCCGTTGATTCTCTGGTACCGTGGCCGAGCCCTTCAGGTCGGCGATCCGTGCCGCGATGGCC
>JAQBFL010000138.1:0-4939 GCA_032123415.1 bacterium
GCTATCACTTCTTCTATTTCCTATATCAAGTTGATTACTAGTTGATGTTCTCAAGGTTCCAGAAGGAGTGACTCGTTCGGTTATTGATTGAGGTTGACCATTTACATAAAAAATAGGATCATTTGAAGTGGAAGATCCATCATAAATAATAGTTAAATGAAAGAATTCATTTAATGGATAATTACCGGCTGCTAATCTCCAATCTCCCGTAGTTGTTCTTCCCCTACCAAACCTAATCCCTGGGTAAGAGATCGTATCATAATAAATTAACCACTCATAATCACCGATGGCTCCCTGTAAACCTAAATAACCATATCCTGAGGAAGAATTACCATTTATTCTAATCCAACCGGACCACGTTAAATTAGCATTTCCGCTAAGTCCTGATGGGCCGTTAACTAAAATAATATTGCTCTCTTCGGCGAAATTATAAGCCGTGTCGGCCACACCGCCAACACCTGTGGTCAAAGTAGCGCCCGTCACCGTTCCATCATTACTTCCCCAATCGTCCAAAGCATCACCATCAAAGGACCAATAGGACACGAGGCCTTCGGTGGGTATTGATGGAAGTGGGGGTGAGGTGATGTGCAAGAGAATGACACCCAGTGCTGCGAGGGCAACCGCCAGCACAAGGGTAGCGCCACACCGTCTAACCAGACGTGCCCGATTTGCCAGTCCGGCATCATCGCCTCCCGCCGGGATCGGCTTGCCCGCGCGCCGTGCGTCGGCATCACGAAGCGCCAGTTCATCCGCCGCTTGTGCATGCTGCCCTCGGAGCCGGTCGTATGTTTCGCGGAGTTTCTGAACTTGCTTGCCCAGCTCTTCGACCTGATGCCCATAGTCCAGCGCAAGCTTCTCGCTCGCGGACTCCTTCTCCGAAGAAGCCGCCGCCTCTTCAGATTCCCCTGCGGCGATTAACTCCTGCGTCCGCGAGCGATGCTGTGCGGCTTTGTCCTGATGGTACTTCTGCCGCTTTCGTAAATCCTCGAACTGCTTCTCACTGCGCTTATACTCGTTCCGCGCAAGCACGGAATGCAGGTAGATGGAGTGGAGATCACGCCGTTGCTTCTTGTGGGGATCCCGAACCTGCGCCAGCATTTCGCAGCACAAAGCACGAAATCCAACGGCAAGCTTTCCATCGCCCTGCCCGGCCGCGTCCACGTAGAAGAACCCGGTGCCGGTGACCCGCTGGCGGTACTCCTCGGAAGACTCGCCGCTCTCCGATTCCCGGAACTCGATCCGCCGCCGCACCTGTTCCAGCGCCTCATGCAGCGCCGCCCCGTCCGCAAAGCGCTCCGCCTTGTTCTTCGCGAGGCAACGCTGCAGCAGCTTCTCAAGGTCATCGGGAATGTCGCCGCGATACCTGCGAATCGGGGGGAACGGCTCGCTGCACTGTTGCATCATCGCTTCAGTCGGCGTGGCATCGCCGAACGGGTGCCGACCGGCCAGCATCTCAAACAGCACCACTCCAAGAGAGTACACATCGCTCGCCCCGGTAAGCACCTCGCGAGCCTTTACTTGCTCCGGCGACATGTAATAGGGGGTACCCACCGCCGCCCGGGTCATCGTTAGACGGTCGCCTTCCTCCGGGCTGGCGAGTGTCGCTACACCGAAATCCGCCAACTTGGCGAATTGCTGCCTACCGACCAGGATGTTCGACGGCTTGACATCGCGGTGAATCAGGCCCTTCTCGTGAATCGCACCCAAGGCAGAGGCAATCTGAGAACAGATATGGACCGCGTCACGAAAACCAGAGGGGCCACTGCCTTTCAGCATTTGGGAAACGGTCCGTCCCTCGACGAACTCCATGGCGATGAAGTGCCGGCCAGTATCTTCCCCGGCATCCAGTATTTGAATAATGTTTGGGTGGGCCAGACCCGCGACGAGGGACGCCTCACGCTTGAAGCGTTCCATGGCGGTGGGATCAAGCGCCTGGTGCGAGAGCAGCACCTTCAACGCCACGTCGCGGTCGAGCGAGAGTTGTCTGGCACGATAGACCACGCCCATCCCGCCGCGGCCGATCTCCTCGACAATCTCAAACTGGCCCAGCGTCGCTCCCGTCATGGATCCCTGTCTCCCCGGGGCTGATTTGCCCCGTGCCGCCGCTTCTTGAGATCGTTCAGCCGGCGATCGATCTCGGCGCGACGTTCCGTGTCACGCAATCGTTCTTCCAGGCTGACACGCGTGCCCGGCGTGGCCGCGCGTGGGATCTCGAGCTCGGCTTCGTCCCGCTCGAGATCGGTCTCGATCGCGGCCACCCGCTCAAGAATGCTCCCGGACTTCTTCTCCGAGAGGGCAGATCCATGCGCCGCTCCCTGGCGAGCCCTCAACGCCCAGGACCGTGCCAGGATGCCGTCCCTGTTGACCCTGAGTTCCTCGAGCTGATCCTCGATCCGGAGCTTGGCCGCCCGCGCCTGCTCAAGCGCGCGCTGCGCCTGATCCAGAGCGGACAGGAACCGATCCTTCTCCCTGCCCGTCCTGACAGCCGCAGCCAAGGCTTCCCTGGCCAGTTGCTCGTCCCCCTGGGCCAGCGCCAGGGCAGCTCCTTCCTCAAGCCGGCCGATCTTACCTTCCGATTCGTCCAGCCTGCTCTGCGCCGCCCGGACGGCTGCCAACGCCTTTGCGACGGCACGGGCAGCCGCCCGATCCTGCTCTTCCATCTCCCGGAGCAATCCGGGGAGGATGTCCTCCGGTCGCTCGGAAGCGGACAGGAAGGCATGCAGCCGCGCGGAGGTCACGCGGTTCAGTCTGTTGATGACACCCATCACGCAATTTCCTGACCACTCGCAGCGTTGCAGACACGCAGTGCGGTCTGCCCGGGCGCGAAAGCGGGCAAGCGTTCCAAAGGGCATGCCGCACACATCCCCTGGAAACCGGTCAGACCGGTCTTCACTTGCCGATCTTCTTCTTCAAAGCATCCAGCTCGGCGTCGAGGCGAAACTCCGCTGACTTCTTCTCTGTCCGGGACACGGCATCCGTCAGGTCGCCGCGGATTTCAGCGTCTATCTCGGCCTCCGACTCGGCCTGCAGCACCTGTTCCTCCATCCTGGCCATATCGTTCTCCCCGGAGGAAACGTGGCCGGCGGCCTTGTCCAGAGTCGTGCTGAAGCTCTTCTGCGCCTGAGCCGCTGTCTTTCTGGTCCGCAGTTCCGAGAGCTTGAGAGTCGCCTGGCGGAGCTGGTCCTGCAGTGCGGTCATGCTCGTTCGCAGCCGGGCGTAGGTTTCCTTGCTGCGGACCAGCGACGGCGCCATTTCCGCGAGCCTGTCTTCCGCATTCACCTTCTCACCCAACGATCTTCTAGCCATCTCCTCGTCGCCAACCCGCAAAGACGTTTCGGCCTTGTGCTGCCACTCATCGCGGAGCCGCTTTAACTGCTCATCCTCTCGCTCCGTCTTCTTGAGGGTCAGCGCGAATTCCGACATCGACCGCCTCGCATCGGCCACGGTGTCTTCAAGTTCCCGAACGCGTTGCTTCAGCAGCTTTTCCGGATCTTCCACCTTGTCCAGTGCGGCGCCGACGTTCGCCGCGGTTATGCGTCGGATTCTGTCAAAGATTGACATGTGTTTCTCCTGTGCTCGTATTGAGTAACTCGCGTGCTTCTGCGAATGCCCGATCTACTGCCGGCATGGAATGAATATCGGGAACCGGAGGCGGCTGGCCCGTCCTGGAAGGCGCAAGCGGCCGATCTCGCGCACCGCGCAGGCGATCCCGACGGCCCAGCCCCTCCGCGCACCCCGTGCGGCGGGCTAGCCCTTGGCGCCGCCGGTCTTCTTCTTCAGTGCAGCCAGTCGCGCTTCAACTTCGGACTTTTCATCGAGATCCTTGAGTCTCTTGTCGAGGGACGGGCCGCCGCCGGATGTCGACATGTCGCGCTGGACTTCCAGTTCGGCTTCCGTCTCTTCCAGCTTGGACTCGAGCTGCGCCACGGTGTCCAGAATGCTCTTCGCCGAGCTCACGGGCCCGCCAACGGTCCTCTCGACCTTCTTCTGGTTCTTGGCGACGCGGACCCGGGTGAGGATCTCGTCCTTCTTGTTGCGCACTTCCTCGAGCTGCGACTGAATTCCCTCACGCGCCGTTCGCGCGTCGTTCAGTGCGGCTTCGGATCGCGAAAGGGCCTCTGCCTTGCGCTTGATTTCGGATTCCAGGCTGATCTGGGCCGAGACAGCCTCGCGCGCCGTCTCCTCGTCGCCCTTCTCCAGCGCCAGCACCGCGCCCTTCTGCATGCGGTCCAGCTTCTCCACGACCCTGTCGATGTCGCGTTGTGCGGCTTTGGTCGCGGCCATGGCTTTTGCCTCGGCCGACGTCGCCGTCCTGACCTGCTCGTCCATCTCCCTCACCAACTGGGGGAAGAGGATTTCCGGATCTTCGACCGTAGTCAGGAATGCCTCAATACGGGACGTACTGAGTCGTTTGAGACGTGCAATGAACCCCATGTCACCTGCTCCTCTCTTAGCTTCCGAGGTGTTAGCCCGGAATAACCCGCGACGGACAGCCCCACGCCGGGACCTCCTGTCGCGCCAATGTTGCCGTGCGTCCCCGCCAACCGTGGCGGGCACGGCCAACTCGTCAACCTGGCCCGTCTACGTCATAAGGATAGCCCAACGGTTTATGACAAAGCAAGCGCGTTCGATGAACAATTTTCAGCAGCAACCGGTGACATACCCGCCGCTCCGGAGTGTGATTGAATGCGGGCATGGCAAGACCTATGCGACGACCAGAGGTTGACGGATGGCACCACGTCATGGGGCGTGGACTGGAGCGGCGGGAACGGTTTACGGAGGATCGCGAGCGGGAACACTTTCTCGACCTGCTGGCGGCGGTGCACGAGACGCATGGGTTGGTCATCCACGCCTATGTGCTGATGGACAACCATCTGGTGGTGCAGACGCCGCAATGGTTGACGACCGAAGCGATCTTGGTACGGTCCGGCGGGGCGGA
>JAQBFL010000139.1:0-3289 GCA_032123415.1 bacterium
GCTACGTCGCAGCGCGCTTCATCCAGCGCATCAAAAGCCTGCTCGAAGCGCCGGCAACGATTTTCATAGAGGAATGAGATGGCCGAGATTTCCGCCAAAGTACTGATCGTGGGCGGTGGGCCCGGCGGCTACGTCTGCGCCATACGCGCCGGTCAGCTCGGCCTCGACGTCGTGCTGGTCGAGCAGGATGGCCCCGAGGGTGGACTGGGCGGGACCTGCCTCAACGTCGGCTGTATTCCGTCGAAGGCTCTCATTCACGCCGCCGACGCCTACGAACGCGCAACCGAGCAGGCGAAGTCGGCGCCGTTCGGCCTGCGCGTCGAGCGCCCGACCCTCGATTTCGTGCGGACGATCGAATGGAAGGACGGGATCGTCGGCCGCCTCACCGGCGGGGTCGCCGCCCTGCTGAAGCGGCACAAGGTCAAGATCCTTCACGGCCGCGCCGAGTTGCTCGACGGCAAGACCTGCCGGGTCGAGACCGACACCGGTCCGCAGACGGTGAGGGCCGAGCATGTCGTGCTCGCAACCGGCTCGGAGCCTGCGGCGGTGGCGGCGCTGCCGTTCGGTGGCCGCGTCATTTCCTCCACCGAAGCCCTGTCGCTGGCGTCGGTGCCAGGACGGCTGGCCGTGGTCGGCGCCGGTTATATCGGCCTCGAACTCGGGACGGCCTTCGCCAAGCTCGGTGCCAAGGTCACGATGATCGAAGCGGAGGGCCGCATCTTACCCGCCTACGATACCGAGCTCGTCCGGCCGGTGGCGCGGCGCCTGCGCGCGCTTGGGGTAGAAGTATTGACCAGCGCGCGGGCGGTCGGTCTTTCCGAGGCAGGCGGCGCCCTGCGGGTCCAGCCGGCCGGCGGAGCGGAGCGGAGCGTTGCGGCCGACAAGGTGCTCGTCGCCGTTGGGCGGCGCGCCCGCGTCGCGGGCTTTGGTCTCGAGCGGCTCGACCTCACCATGAACGGCACCTTTGTGCAGATTGACGAACGCTGTGCGACGTCGATGCGCAACGTCTGGGCGGTCGGCGACCTTACCGGCGAGCCGATGCTGGCGCACCGCGCCATGGCCCAGGGCGCGGTGGTGGCCGAACTGGTTGCCGGCCATCGCCGGGTGTTCGACGGTGCGGTGATCCCGGCAGTCTGTTTTACCGATCCCGAAATCGTCACCGTCGGGCTCTCGCCCGAAGCCGCACGCGCCACTGGCCATGAGGTCGTTGTCGGCACTTTCCCGTTCCAGGCCAACGGCCGGGCGCTGACGCTGGGGGACGAGGACGGTTTCGTGCGCGTGACCGCGCGAGCCGACAATCATCTGGTCATGGGCATCGCCGCCGTCGGCGGAGGTGTCTCGGAATTCGCCGGAGAATTCGGGCTGGCTTTGGAGATGGGGGCACGGTTGGAGGACATCGGCGGCACTATTCATGCCCATCCCACGTTGGGCGAGGCCTTTCATGAAGCCAGCCTCCGGGCGCTGGGCGAGGCGATTCATATCTAGCGGGCGGACGACAAAGAGATCGAACCGGGCTGGCCGGGAAGTCTTGCGCCCGTTCAGTTGTGGCCGCGCACGCGTACCGGCGGACCGTAAGGGGAGGTGATGCCCATGGAACTCTCGAACGAAACCGAAGTGCCCGAGAAAGACGCACCGTTACGCTACGACATCAGATTGCTCGGGCGCATCCTCGGCGACACGGTGCGCGCCCAGGAAGGCGAGCGGGTTTTCGAACTGGTTGAACAGATCCGCCGTACCGCCGTCCATTTCCATCGCGACGCCGACGAGTTCGCCCGGCAGGAACTGCAGACGACGATGAGCGGACTGCCGACGGATCAGGCTATCCGGATAATCCGAGCCTTCGGCTACTTCTCGCACCTGGCGAACATTGCCGAGGACCAGCACCATATCCGCCGCACCCGCGCCTATGCCATTGCCAAAGCGGCACCGCGACAAGGCACGATCGCGTATGCACTCGAGCGCGCCCGGCGCGCCGGCATTTCCCGTGCTCACTTGCAGGCGTTCTTTGCAAACGCTTTGTGCAGCGCCGTTCTGACGGCTCATCCAACCGAGGTCCGACGCAAAAGCTCGATCGACCGCGAGATGGAAATTGCCCGACTGCTGGATGAACGGGACCGCATCCAGTTCACACCGGAGGAGTTGGCTGCCAACCGCAAGGCGTTGCGCCGCGCCGTGCTCACGCTCTGGCAGACCAGCATCCTTCGCGATGCGCGTCTGCGCGTCATCGACGAGGTCGCCAACAGCCTCGCCTACTACGACCACACGTTCCTGCGCGCGCTGCCGGGATTTTACGCTGCGCTCGAGGACCAGCTCAGCGCCACCGATCCGGCGTGGCGGGATCTCGACGTGCCGTCGTTTCTTCGCATGGGAAGCTGGATCGGTGGCGACCGCGACGGCAATCCCTACGTCACGGCCGACGTATCGCGTGAGGCGCTCACGATGCAAAGCCAACGGGCGCTCCGCTCCCATCTTGAGGAACTCAATCATCTGGGCGCCGAGTTGTCGCTGGACGATCGCCTGGTGCATGTCTCGGAGGCTCTGCGCCGCTTGGCGGACCGCTCGCCGGACCACGCGCCGGAGCGCCGGGATGAACCTTATCGGCGGGCCATCTCGGGCATCTATGCGAGATTATCCGCCACGGCCGTGTCGTTCGGCGGGTTGGAGCCGCCGTATCCGCCGGTCGGGCCGGCGCCGGCATACGAAGCCGCAGGTGAGTTGAAAGCGGATCTGGATACGCTCCACGAGTCGCTGGTGGCCAACGGGTCGGCAAGTCTGGCGCGCGGGCGTCTGCGGTCGCTGCGACGGGCGGTCGACGTTTTCGGATTTCACCTTGCGTCGCTGGATCTACGACAGAACTCAGATGTCCATGCGCGGGTCGTGTCCGAGCTCCTGGTCGCGGCCGGAAGCGGAGTCGACTACGGGACGCTGTCCGAAGAAGCGCGCGTGGCGCTGTTGATCGGGGAGTTGAGCAACAGCCGGCCGCTGGTGTCGCGGCATCTCTCGTATGGCGATGAAACCGCCGGCGAGCTGGCGATGCTGGACGTCGCGGCCGATGCCCATCGGCGCTACGGGCGTGCCGCCATGCCAAACTACGTGATTTCCAAGGCCGACAGCGTCTCCGACATTTTGGAAGTGGCCGTGCTGCTCAAGGAAGTCGGGCTGCTCGATCCGCGCGAGGGTCGGCTGGAGGTCAACATCGTGCCGTTGTTCGAGACAATTGGCGATCTGCAGCGTTGTGGCGGGATCATGGACGATCTGTTCGCCCTGCCGACGTATCGTCGGTTGCTCG
>JAQBFL010000140.1:0-3250 GCA_032123415.1 bacterium
TCAAGCGGCGGTTCCACGATGTGGAAGAGGCCATTCAGTCGAAAGACTTTGACGCCATTCACCTGGTGTCCGGCATTCCTGATCACGCGCGGCAAACGACGGCGGTACTGAAGTCCGGCAAGCACTGTGCTTGCACCGTCCCGATGGCAACCAGTATCGCTGACCTGAGGGCGATCGTCGCGGCCACTCGAGACTCCGGGCGTAACTACATGATGATGGAGACAGCCGTCTATACCCGGCAGTTCTTCTTTGCCAAGGCCATGCGGGACAACGGGGAGCTCGGTCGCATCCAGTTTCTGCGGGGAGCGCATTATCAGGATATGGAGGGTTGGCCGCCGTATTGGAGCGGCCTGCCTCCGATGTGGTATGCCACGCACGCCGTCTCGCCACTGCTCGCCTTGGCCGGAACCCGCGCCACTAAAGTGCACTGTTTCGGCTCCGGCGAAATGCGCGAGGAACTTCGGAAACAATACGGCAATCCTTATCCCATCGAAACGGCGATTTTTCAACTCGTGGCGCCGGGACTTAGCGCCGAGGTGACGCGCTCCCTGTTTCATACGGCGGCGCCCTACATGGAGAGCTTTGTGGTGTATGGCGAGCATGCTTGCTACGATTGGATGATAGAGGGTGAGGACCCCGTGTTGTTCCGGATGAGCCCGGTTGCTCCCGGACGCGGACGCGGCTGGACTGTGGAGCGCCCGGAGCCGCCAGATCGAGCTGATCTGCTGCCTCCATCGGTTGGCCAGTTCACCAAACGGTTCGTCTATGGCAAGGGCGAGAGTCATTTGTCATTTGAGCAGGGCGGGGGGCACCACGGGTCGCATCCACATATGATTCACGAGTTCGTCCGCAGCATTGTCGAGCAACGACAGCCCTGGATCGACGCCGTCACGGCGGCGAACTGGACCGCCGCGGGTATCTGCGCCCACGAGTCGGCCATGGCCGGTGGCAAAGAGGTGATCATCCCGGACTTCGCTATTGCGCCGTGATCATCCCGGTTCCGGGGCGCGGGCCTCAGAGCGATGCCAGGTCGCGGAAATTTGGAATCTGGAACAGCAGCACGCGGTCGGTATCGTGGGGGCGGCGCCGGTTCGCGCCGCCGGAACGGCACACGATGCTTAGCTCCGCGCCGCGCACGGCCATGGATGGGTTCAGCAGCGTCAGGCGGTCGGCCGCGGGCCGGGCGACCAATCCGGTGAACTCCCAGTCCACCAAGTTGGTGGAAACGTGAAGCTGGAGTCCGTCCAGTTCGTCTTCAGGCAGCCCGGGGCGTGAGGGGGGAAGGCGGTCGGGGCGGCGCATGCTGTCCGCGGCGCGATTGCTGACCAGCCAATAACGGCGCGAGACGTCGTCGTAGAGAACGTCGAACGGCCGGTGCCCGCCGGGCAGGTTCAGGAACGTGAACCCGCGCCCCGAAGGAGTGCGTATGAAGGTTGGGAGGGGGCGGCCGTCGCGTTGATCCAACCGCAGGATCATGCCCATGTTCGCGCGGTGCAGCCGGATGGCGCTGAGAACGAACAGGTTCTCGGCCCCGGGCTCGTACCAGGTATGATCCGGATCGACGAGCGGCAGCACGTGCGGTTCCATCCAGCCTGGGGGGCTGGCCCAGCGCCGCCCGCCCACGTCGCGTCCGCGGTCGGGCGCCGGGCAGGCATAGAACGGCATGCCGGTCTGGTCAAGCCGATCGAGCGGCGCCCAGGCGTGGAAGGGGGCGGTCGGCTCGCCGGGCGTCCAGCTCCGGTGGTCGGTCAGATCGGCGCCGGCCCGCGCGCGCCAGATTTCCATGGTCAGGAGCGCGGCCGGATCGGCCTTGAACGACGGCGTGGAGTGCTTCAAGAGCGCTACATGAACGGACTCCGCTGTAACAAGCACGCGGCAGGGGCTGTGGAAGTATACCGCTTCGGCGCCGGAGCCGGCGGGGAGCGCCACGGCCGCGGACCAGGTGACGCCGCCATCGAGGGATTTCGTGATCTGGAGCGTGCCGCGGTGGCCCAGGCAATACAGCGAAGCGCCGTCCCGGAAGAGGCTGGGGTGGCTGAAGGGGAACTGAGATCGCTGCTGCCAGGTCTCCCCGCGGTCGTTGGAGGTGAGAATCCGGCCTTGGACCCAGTGGCTCGACTGGGTATCGCGCCCCTTGGGTCCCTGCAGCTTCTTGACGCCTGGGCCGGTCTGGTCCAGCGCGGCGACCAGCCGCCCGGCGGGCAGCGCCGCGAGCGTGGGATACGTCAGGGATACGTCGTCCGGATCGGGGGACGCGAACACGCAGCGCGGTTCGCCTCCCAACGGGACGATCTTCCATTCCTCGGGCTGTCCGCCGCTGCGCATGGCCGGTTCCTCCGTAGCGTTTGCGGGGGACAGCATAACAGGCGCGCCGCCGCGCGCGAAGAGAAAACGCAGGGGCTGTAGGACCGTCCGTATTCACCCCCATCGAAGTCTCACGCCGCCGCAAACACCCCGCTGGCTGATTGCTGCCAAATGAACTGGTAGACCTGCTTTGCGGCGGCCCCCTTCTCTTCTTCCGTATATGGCGGCGTCGGCAGCGCCTGAAACAAGTGGTCGAGTATCAGGGTTTCCACTTCGGCCTGTGTTTGCTCCTTCTCGGTCCATTGCTCGCGCCGGGCAATCAGTTTGCGTAACGAGTCGTAGAGCTGCCGGCTGGCAAGTTTCAAGCGCTCCCGGTCGGCTTTGCTGATGCGGTCCTTCTGCAGGAGACAGAACAGGGCGTATTCCTCCTCGCTCAAGCCTTCTTCGGCGGCGCGACGGGACTCGGCGTCCATGGAGACGATCAGTGTCGACAGACGGGCGAAGGTCTCTTCGATTGTCACCCGATCCTTGTCGTGGTTGTAGTCGGCAATGATCTCGGAGTATTTCTTGTAGTAGTCCATCCGTTGAGGATTCCGGGCGAGCATTTGCGCCAGTTTCTTCTCGACCACCTGCCGGATATCCTCCAATGCGGTGGCCTTGCGTTTGGCCTTCTTTCCAAACTCGTCGCGCAGTTTCTCCAAATCCACGGCGCTCAAGTCGTAAAGCTTGGAATCCATCTGGTCGTCGCCGGGTGCGGCGGCGCGGATGGCCTCATTGACGATCCGATGAAGTTCCTTGAGCAACTCCGTAACGTCCGCCGTATCGCGCCGTTCCTGCAGCTTCTTGTAGATCGCCTCGATGTTGTCGTGCCGCTCGGCAAAAACAAAGGCGGTATGCTCCATGATGAGCGCCTTGAAACGGTCGAAAACCTGACGCGCCAGAATCT
>JAQBFL010000141.1:0-2513 GCA_032123415.1 bacterium
GCGATGGCGTCCGCGATCCAGCCGCCCATCTCGCCCACGCACACCACGCCGCGCCAGGACCCCTCCGCCACTACCGTCCCCAGCCCGCGATGCTCCTCGCGCTCGGCCGCCCCAAGTTCCTTCATGCCCCCCAGCACCAACCACCTCGAGCCCTCGACCTCCAGCTCCGCAAAGTTCCGCATCGCGGCCCGCATGCTCATGGGATTGGCGTTGTAGGCGTCGTTGATCACGCACACCCCTCCCGCCTCAAACCGCTCCCAGCGCATCGGCGGCGCCCTGTACTGCTCCAGCGCCTCCGCAATCCGGTCCCACTCGCACCCCAGACGCCGCGCCACGGCCGCCGCCAGCAGGGCGTTGGCCGCGTTGTACTCGCTCGCGCACGGCAGCCGCAGCCGATGCGTCTGGCCGGATGCGGTTTCGCGAACCGTCATCTGGCTTTCCGCCGCGCTCCGCTCGACACCCACGAAATCCGCGTCGTCGCGCAACGACACCGTCACCACCCGGCACCGCGCCGCCGCGCGCAAGAGATCGAAGAACGCCGCGTCGCGGTTCAGAAACGCCACCCCGCTCTCCCCCAACGCGCCGAGCATCGCCGCCTTCTCCCTGGCGATGTCTTCCACGGACTTGAAGAACTCCAGGTGCACGGGGCCGATGTTCGTCACGACGCCCCAGGCGGGATTGAGCAGTCGGCACAGGTCCGCGATTTCTCCGGGGTGGTTCATGCCGATCTCGAACACGCCGTAGCGCGTTCCCGCGGGCATCGCCAGCAGGCTGAGCGGCAGCCCGAGCTGGTTGTTCCAGTTTCCCCGCGTGCAGGCGGTCGGCGCCGCCGTCGAGAGAATCTGTGCGGTCATCTCCTTGACCGTCGACTTGCCGGCGCTGCCGGTTACTCCCACGATATGCGGCGCGGCCTTGTGTCGGTAGCCCGCCGCCATGGCCCGTAGCGCGGCTTCGGGATCGTCCACCCTCAGCAGCGGAAACCCGGCCTCCCCGGCGCGCTCCGCGTCGCGACGCACCACGGCGCCCGCCGCGCCCTGCCTGAGCGCATCGTCCAGGAAGGCGTGGCCGTCGCACCGCGCCCCCCTCAACGCCACGAAGACCTCGCCGGCCCGCAGGTCGCGCGTGTTGTGGATCACGCCGCGCACCTGGGCCGGCGGCTCCGGATCCCAAACCCCGCCGCACCACTCCGCCAGTTCGACCGCCGTGTATCCGCAACTCATGGCGCCTCCAGTTCGGCCTGGACGACCTGCCGATCGTCGAACGGTATGGTTCGGTTCGCCACTTCCTGAAACTCCTCGTGCCCCTTGCCCGCGATGAGCACCACGTCGCCCTTTCCGGCCGCCTGCAGCGCGCGCCGGATGGCCAGGCGACGGTCTTCGATGACCTCGACGGCGGCACCCGGCACGCACCCCGCGAGCACCTCCTGAAGGATGCTCTCGGGCGGCTCCTTGCGCGGATTGTCGGAGGTCAGGATCGCCAGGTCGGACAACTCGGACGCGACGCGCCCCATGAGCGGGCGCTTGCCGCGGTCGCGGTTGCCCCCGCATCCGAACACGACGATCAGTTTGCGGGGCGAGAGTTCGCGCAGCGTGCTCAGCACTTTGGCCAGCGCGTCATCGGTGTGCGCGTAGTCCACGAACGCCTTGAATCCCCGCCCGGTCGGCACTTCCTCCAGCCGCCCGCGCACGTCCTGCGCCCCCTCCAGCGCGGCCGCCATGGTTTCCAGGGGCACGCCCAGCGCGTCGCAGATCGACAGGGCCGTCAGCATGTTAGCCACGTTGAAGCGCCCGAGCAGACGCGAGCGCACGGCCGCTTTCCCCCACGGTGTCCGCACGTCGAATGCGGCGCCCTGCATGGTCAGGCGGATATGCTCCGCCCGGACGTCGGAGCCCTTCGCGCCCCCGCAGGTCACCAGCGCGGCCCGCAGCCCCGGAATCGCCGCCATCCTCGCGCCCCACGGGTCATCGATGTGAACCACCGCCGTGGCTTTCTTGCTGCCCCGGCCCAGGCCCGTGAACAGACGCGACTTGGCTTCGAAGTACGATTCCATGTCACCGTGATAGTCCAGGTGGTCCCGCGACAGGTTCGTGAACGCCGCGACGTCATAGTCGATCCCCGTCACGCGGTCCTGCATCAGCGAGTGCGAGGAAACCTCCATGACCGCCGCGTCGCACCCCGCCGCCGTCATGCCCGCCAGCAACCCGCTCAGGACCGGCGCCTCGGGCGTCGTGCGCGAGGCCGGAATGGCGCGCGCGCCCAGCTCGTACACCACGGTGGTGATCAGCCCCGGCACGCGCCCGGCGGCGCGCAGGATGTCCCGCGTCAGGAACGCCGTCGTTGTCTTGCCATTGGTCCCGGTGATGCCCACCATGCTCAAGCGCTCGGCCGGCCGGCCGTGGAAGTTGGCGGCGATCCACGCCAGGGCCGTGCGCGCGTTGGGCACGCACACGAAGGTGGCGTCCCGGCGGATGGATTCCGGCCGCTCGGACACCACGGCGCACGCGCCGCGGTCG
>JAQBFL010000142.1:0-3149 GCA_032123415.1 bacterium
CGGCGAACTGAAATATTTCCTCCACCCGCGGCTCCGGTAACTCGACGGTCAGCAGGCCGTTCTTCGTGGCGTTGCCCGCGAAAATATCGGCGAACCCGCGCAATATCTGACCGTTACGCTCGAGGCGCGGCGCCAGCACGACGCGGAAACCTGCCTGCCTGACGGCCCAGACGGCGTGCTCGCGGCTCGACCCGCAACCGAAGTTGTTGCGGACGACAAGAATCGGGGCATCGCGGAAGCGCTCCTGATTCAGAGGGAAGGCCGGGTCCGGGCTGCCGTCCGCGAGGTAGCGCCAGTCGTTGAACAGAGCGCCGCCGAAGCCTGTGCGCTTGATCGACTTGAGGAACTGCTTCGGGATGATCTGGTCGGTGTCGATATTGGCCCGGTCCAGTGTGGCCAGCTTCCCTTTGACACTCTTGAAAAGCTCCATCGCCAAGCTCCTATCGCATCCATTCGCGCACGTCGACGAAGTGACCGGCCACGGCGGCGGCCACCGCCATCTCGGGGCTGACCAGGTGGGTGCGCCCTCCCTTGCCCTGCCGGCCTTCGAAATTGCGGTTCGAGGTGGAGGCGCATCGCTCCCGCGGCTTGAGCTGGTCGGGGTTCATGCCCAGGCACATGCTGCAGCCGGCAAAGCGCCATTCGGCGCCGGCCGCTTTGAAGATGCGATCCAGCCCCTCGGCTTCGGCCTGGCGGCGGACCGGGTCCGACCCCGGCACGACGAGCATGCGCACGGTGGCGGCGACCTTGCGTCCTTTGAGCAGTGCGGCCGCGCGGCGCAGGTCCTCGATGCGCGCGTTCGTGCAGCTTCCCAGGAACACGGTGTCGATCGCGATGTCGACCATGCGCGTTCCGGGCGAGAGTCCCATGTACTCCAGCGCCCGCTCGGCGTCCGCGCGTGAGGCGTGGCGTACGTTGTCCGGGGCGGGCACGCGGCCGGTCACATCCGACACCATGCCTGGATTCGTACCCCATGTGACCTGCGGCGCCAGGGATCCGACATCCAGCGTGACGGTGCGGTCGAAGACGGCGTCGGGGTCGCTCGGCAGCTTGCGCCAGGCTGCGAGGGCGCGTTCCAGCGCTTCTCCGCGCGGCGCGTAGGGCCGATCGCCGCCGGCGACGTACGAGAACGTGGTCTCGTCCGGCGCCATCATGCCCGCGCGCGCACCGGCCTCGATGCTCATGTTGCAGACCGTCATGCGCTCTTCCATGGACATGGCGCGCACGGCCTCGCCGGCGTATTCGATGACATAACCCGTACCGCCCGCCGTGCCGATCTCGCCGATCAGCTTGAGAATCACGTCCTTGGACGTCACGCCGCGGGCGAGGCGCCCCGTGTAGTCGACCTTCATCGTGCCGGGTTTGCGCTGGCGCAGCGTCTGGGAAGCCAGCACGTGCTCCACCTCGGAGGTGCCGATGCCGAAGGCGAGCGTCCCGAAGGCGCCGTGGGTCGCGGTGTGTGAGTCGCCGCAGACCACGGTCGCGCCCGGCAGGGTGAGCCCCAGTTCAGGGCCGATGATGTGCACAATGCCCTGCCGTTCGTCGCCCAGGCCGTACAGCGTTATCCCGAACTCCGCGCAGTTTTTCTCCAGAGCCTCGATCTGCTCCCTGGAGATCGGGTCTTCGATGACCGAGCGGTTGTCGGTCGGAACATTGTGATCCATCGTGGCCGCGGTCAGCTCCGGCCGGCGCACGCGCCGCCCGGCGAGCCGCAGTCCCTCGAAGGCCTGCGGACTCGTCACCTCGTGGACCAGGTGCCGGTCGATATACAGCAGCGTGGCGCCGTCGGGCAGCGTCTTGACCGCGTGAGCGTCCCAGATCTTAGCGAACAGCGTCTTGCCCATGGCGCCCTCGTCATGTTTCCTGATCGCCTCGCGCCATCAGCACCTTGCCCGTTCGGACGAGTTCCACGATTCTGAACTTCGTCAGCATGCTCACGCAGGCGTCCACCTTGTCGGAACCGCCCGTCACCATGACAATCAGGGAGGTTTCCGTCAAGTCCACGGTTCTTGCGCCAAAGTGCTCGCACACCTGGAGCGCCTCGGTGCGTTCCGCGATCGTGACGCCGACCTTGATCAGCGCCATCTCCTTCACGACGGCCTCGTCGAAGGCGTGATCCGTGCAATGCAATACGTCCACCAGTTTGCTGACCTGCTTGATGATCTGCTCCAAGCCCTCGGCGGACCCGCTGGCGGCGATGGTCATGCGCGAGTAGCGTCCGTCCACGGAAGGAGACACAACCAGCGAGTCGATGTTGAAGCCGAGGCGCGCGAACACCTGCGCCACGCGTGCCAGAACGCCCGGCTTGTTGGCCACGTAGACGCTCAGCGTATGAATCCTATCGGTTTCGTTCGTCAGTGTCATGGCGACTGATTCCTCTGTTCGATTTTTTGACGGCCTGGTTATCCCGGGGTGCGCCCGCTTCACGTCGAACCCTCGGGCTTCGACAGCTTGGTCGTGCGGCGCGGCTCCTTGATCAACATGTCCTCAAGCGGCGCCCCCGCCGGGATCATCGGAAAGACGTTGTCGGTCTTCTCGACCAGCGCGTCGATCACCGTCGGCCCGTCGTTATAGTCCATGGCCTTCTGCAATACCTTGCGGATGTCCGCCGCGCGGCGCAATGTCAGGCCCTTGGCGCCCGTGTAACACTCCGCCAGCCGCGCGAAGTCCGGATTGCCTTCCAGGTCCACGCCGCTCTTGCGGTCTTCGTAAAACATGGTCTGCCACTGCCGGACCATGCCCAGATAGCGGTTGTTCATGACGATGACCTTTACCGGCAGCTTGTTGACGGCGGCCGTGGCCAGTTCCGCCATGGTCATCTGGAAGCCGCCGTCGCCCACGATGGCCCAGACCTGCTCGCCCATGTGTCCGAACTGGGCGCCGATCGCCGCGGGGAAACCGTAGCCCATGGTTCCGGCGCCGCCGGAACTCAGCCAGGCGTTCGGCCTCTCCGTCTTGATCCACTGGGCGGCCCACATCTGGTGCTGCCCCACGTCCGTGGCCACGATGCCTTTGCCGCCCAGCATGCCGTTGAGCACGTCCATGATGTGCTGCATCTTGAGGCCGCCGCGCCGCTTGTAGGTCAACGGGAAGCGCTTCTTGTAGCCGTTCAGCCGCGCCAGCCACTCGGTCGTATTCAGCTCCCCGAC
>JAQBFL010000143.1:0-5461 GCA_032123415.1 bacterium
GTAAGATTGCCAGCCACCGAGAATGGCTCAGCAAAGAACGTGGTCGTAATTGTGTTCGCGGTGATGTTCGTATTCTGTGTGCCCGCTTCTGTCCAGGTCAACGCCGCACCGGCTGACGTCTGCCCCTGTACCCGTGGAGAGTAGGTTGCATCTGCGGTCAGCGTTGCATTCGAGAAGACGATCTGCCCGTAGTCGTCTACGAGATAGATCATATTCGTGCGGGTTGTAGCAGTATCAACATCAATCCGTACCGCTTTCACGGCTCCGCGCACAGCGTAAGTCACCGCGTTCGTGGCCAACCCGACTGCTTCGAGCTGATACGTCTTTGTCTTCATTCCGGCCATCGCTGTCACTCCTACGACGGCAAGAATGGCAAAAGCTCCTGCTATATACTTGTGCCTATTCATCGTTACCCTCTTTTCTGGTTGTGGGCCATCTTCGCCCTGTACGCCTTCCTCAACGTCTGGTCCGGGTCTAGCTTCGCGGCTGCTACATAGTCATTGCCACAGGCTGTAATAACCTCTTCCCACGTGTCATATGATGTGGGTTCAAAGGTTATTGAGCCGTGCAGTAACTTTGCAGCGCGGTCGTTGGCTTTACCCAGAGCCGCCTGTAAGTCCTCTATTGTCTTCGCAGCCGATTCCTTGTCGGCCTTTGCCTGTGCGATAGCCCGATCCTTGTCGGCCTGATGCTGCCGGGCGAGCTTCACCTGCTCTGCCATCTCACCTTGAAGCCGGGCTACTTCTTCCTCCGCCGCAGCAAGTTTCTCGCTGTATTCGATTTCGAGTTCTGCGCGGATTTGTTGCTCGGTTTTCTCCGCATCAGGGGCAGGCTCGGGCGGAGGCGGTTCTGTTGCCGCATCAGACCCGGTCCCGTCAGCTGTTGCACTTCCATCGTCACCCTCCTTTGCTGGTTCGTTCGCAAGGTCCGCCAGCGCAGTCGGCCACCGGCCAGCCGCGACAATCTCCTGCTTCACTGCTTCGTATTCCTCACCCTTAAAGGGGTCGGAGATCTCCTGAACAAAGCCCCACTCTTTTGTTTCTTCGGGCATCATCCAGCGTTCTTCCGCCATAAGGGCGAGCATGGCTGCCGCGTTGCCGCCTGTCTGCTGTGCATAGAACGCCGCTGCTTCCTGCTCGCAATCGCGCAGCGTCTTCGCCATCCTCTCCATTTCTTTCGCGTCGCCCATTACGGCAGACCATGCATTGTGAATGAGGAATCTGCCATTCGCCGCAATACTGCGCTTCTGGCAGGCCACGGCAATCAGCGTCGCCATACTCGCGGCAACCTGGACGCGGGCAACGGTTTCGGCGCGTTTCCCGAGTTCTCCTATTTCCTGCACAATCCCGTTGCCTTCCCACACATCGCCGCCCGGCGAGTAGATGTCGAACACTACGCGCTTGACGGCCTCGGGGATAGAGCGCAACATCTCGCGCAGTTTCTCGTAGTTGGCTTCCCATCCGATGACGCCGACAATATCAATCGTTGCCTCGTCCGCATCGCTCGCCATCGCCCGCATGAATACGCCTTGTTTCATAGTGTTACTCCTCTTCTGGTTCTTTCTTTGTCGCGTCCTCCTCGGACGGAGCCGCGCCCCCGCTCTTCTGCTCAAACGCGGATAGCGGAAGTTTCTTCTCCCGCCCATACTCGAACTGCTCTGATAGTGCATCAAACTTGTCCCGCCAGTCAGGGCCGTTGAGATCGGAATAGTCAATCGTGCCGTTCTTCAGCTTCTGTGCAACAGCAATGGATTCTTTCGCTTCATCCACTGACGGCATGACGGGCCATTTCCAAGATAGGGTTTGCTCCCAACCATCGGGCAACTTGGCAATCTTGTTCTTTCGCTGCGCCCATGCGAGCACCTTGACTGCAACCCAATCGGCATAGGTGCGCTCCAACCACTTCTGCATTGCCAAGAACGTAACCCACGAGAGCACCATGTCACCACGGAATGAGGTGTAGGAGCTGTCTGCCCGGAGGAGTGAATAGGCTTTCGCCAGACCCATGCTCGCACCGGCATAGCCAAGGACCGCATCGAGGAATGATGCTAGTGCGATATTCGGTCGCTTGATGTCGGGGAACTCCATTGTGTCTTTAGCGTCGAGATATTCCGTGTAACCGCCCGTAAGATTCTCAATGCGCTCGTAGTTGATCATTGTCGGGTCGCTGCTGTTCGCGGCCTCGGCGTCAACCGTTGCAGTGGACTTGCCGAGATTCTCACCGAGATATTCCGGGGCCGTTCCAGGGCTCTCGTAATCCGTCTCGGCGTTGTCTCTTTTGACTATCGCCGCAATGACAGACGCCCGCTTCGCGCTTGCTAATTCCGCGCCGAGCATCTCATACAGATCAAGAAAATTTGTCGCGCTTGTAATCACCGACGGAACGCCGCGCCCTTGATTGAATCTCCAAGGGTTCTTGATAAGCCGTGCGATCCCACGCTTGTAGATCGTGGCGTCTTTATACTCTACGTTCTGAAGACCGTGTTTCGCGGTTGTCACCCACCCGATCACACGACCATCCGTGGCACGCAGGATTCCGTTGTCCTGTACAGCCCCAGCGTGCGGCGTTCCCGTGAGGGCGGTAAGGGGAACGATCTGGTCAGATTCCCAGTGTAAGAGTTTGCCGGAGTCCTCTTCGGTTACGCCATCGTCAACCACGGCGAGAAGGTCGCCTTCCCGTAGCACCCCGGCAACTACATTCTGGCAATGTGTCGAGAAGTGCATATCATCCCGAAAGTCACAATCCTTCGCCCACACGCCATTGAACCATTGAGCAGCAGCCGCGCCGCCTTCTGCATTCACCTGAAGTTTGCCGAGCGGGCCGACCACGTTCATCCTGAACTGGTGTATAATCCCCTTCGCGCTTGAGTAGTTCCGTTCGAGGTCGCGGCCTATGTTGTTGCCGAGTTGCCGCCGCCGCATATCATAGACGCCGCCCTCTCCCTGGGTCTCAGTCTGCGGCTTCCGTCGCATGACGCTGGCTTCGGTCGCGTCATACTTGGCGACGATTGCCGCCTTGCGCTTTCGGAGAATGGTGTCGAGGTTGAGCTTGGCGAGTTCATTCTTGCGCCTCGCTGTAGCCATCGGTGTAGATCGTTTTTGTTTCGTCATGTGAAGTCCGTCAGTGTGCGTTTGCGAATGTTGCGGGCGTTGATTCGCCGGGATAGAACTTCCTCGCGGTCTTGTAACCAACTAAGTTGACTCTGCGAATACGATACCTGCACGCCGTCAACCGAGAACGAGGCGACAGGGGTTCCGGTAGTTGTGAGCGTTTGGACAGCCTCACGTACTGCGGCGTATTCTTGCACGAGTGTTAGCGCGGCCATGTTTCTCCCTTTGCCTACAAATATAGGCAACGGGAATATGATGTGTCAATAGACGCAATGGGCCTGTATTTACAGTTTGTGTAAACAAAATGCAAGGCGTGGCGGGGCGTGGCACCGCTTTCCGCTGCGACGCATAGCAATGGCACAGCAGACTTCAGGGGTGGGGCAACTCACCCCGGATTTTCTACAAGCCGGATGTGGGCAATCCGGCCACAGTTCCCACAGTGAGCGTTGGCCTGGTGGAATGTCCCCTTGCGGACCATGCCCTGCGCCTGCCTGAACGGCATACGCGCTTTACAGTGCTGGCAGTACTCCACCTTTCGGATCACAACCTGCGGACTGCCCCTCACTTTTGAATTGGCACTTTGCATCTCCGCGTCTCCCGTTGCCTTGGTTGTGCCACTCGCTGTCCTGCCGTCCCTATACCGAGCATCGCCGCGCCCATGTATGCCATCGTCATGCAGTCACCGTAGTCATGCGGTCCCGGCGCGGTGTCCCATATCCAGACCGTTCTGCCGCCTACCTCATCCTTGCCCGCAAGCTGCTCCCTGCAAATCTGCGTAGCGAACGCGTCATGCCGCGCAGCCATGAGCGAACACGATCCCGGCGCACCAACTTCCCCGGTCCACCCGCGCTGTGCAATCTCCCGCCAGTAGTCGGCATTGAAGATTACCCACTGCCGCGAGCGGCGTTCGATAACGCGGTGGCACTGTTCGCCCACTACAATCTTGTATGTGGCCTTCGTCGTTGGCCGGTAGTTCTTGAAGCCACGCCCGAACGAACACGAGGTATTGAGCCCGCATATCTGCGGAGCATTCGCGCTCAGATCAATCACTGTGCTTTCAGGTGAGCCGCCTCCGTCAATAATCCAGTGGTTCGGGCGGCACGGTAACCCTGCAATCTGCCGACCGTGAACGGCCAGCGCATCGTAGACGATCCGCCTGGTCTCGGCCTCCGTTGATCCCTTCGGGACCGGCAACGGTGCGGACGTAAACAGTCCATACCATGCGACATGCGCTCGCTGGTTTGGGCCGAATGCAAGTACAGCCGTACTCAGAGCATACGAGGGATTGACATCCGTCGCGGCAATGACAACGTGTGCCCACTCCGGAACGACGCCCGGCGCGAGCGCAACGGCCCGTGACTGTATGACTTGCGGTGTGAGGACGTAGATGGAATGGCTCTTCTTCACCGGATCATTCTGCCTCTCTGCCCTGAACGCCTCTTCGCCCAGAGTGTAAAACGCATTCATCGCCGAGTAGTACGCATCCGGTTCTTTCCGCGACTTGTCAAACCTCGAGGCCCACGACACCTCCATCCCTTCGCGCAATGCTTTCTTGTGCTTGCGGTAGTACGCTCGCGCAGCCTTGCCCTCATCCTTGGCATGTTCCCCGCGCATACGCACATCGTTCCACTCATCCCACAGCTTGCGGTCCTTCGGCCACGTCACAATTTGAGGCACGCATAAGGCGTCCCATCCGGGATCTTGCAGATAGTGATCGGCCACATCCCCACGCTGACAGATTGTGCAGGCCATGAGCGCGGGCAGAATCTTGTCAGGCCCGGCCATGCCCATCACATCGCCATCAATCATGTCAATAGTGTTCTGCGTCAAGGTCGGACTTTTGGCTACGTCGCGGTCCTGCGGGTCGTCGATCAGAGCCAAGTCAGGCCGCAACACGACCCCGCTCTCCGTTGCATGGTTCAGCCCTCGCGGATTTCCGTTCACCGTTGACGATCCGATTGCACCGAGACTGTCGGGGAATACGATCAACCCCGCAGAGATATTGAGCAGCGCCCCGGTCGGCTTCTGTGTGTCCTGCCAGTTACACGCACTAACCCGCTGCGCTACGCCGTGAGAGTACGCAAAGGGCGCAGTGTATTCCGGGTAGTCGGCGTCAATCCGCTCGTTGTTGCACAGGGCATTGCGGAAAAATCGAAGCCCGCGCTTCCGTGTGTCTGCACTCCATGGGATGTATGCGGGAAACTTGATCCCGCCACTGAGCGCGGCCTTGAGCGTGATCCCCCACAAGAGCGTTGATTTACCAGTGCCACGAGGCGCAGCGGAGACAGCACGGCCCCCTGTTGTAATTGCATACTCCGCTTTCTCCATAATGCCCCGGTGCGGCTTCCCGA
>JAQBFL010000144.1:0-4361 GCA_032123415.1 bacterium
TGGTAGGCTCGCAAGCTCGCTTCCATGACGGCGGTCTGGGGAGAGCAGAGACCATGAAAGGAACGGAACTTCCGGGGAGCAGGATGGGCACGGCGCGGAATCCGACAAACCGGTTCGCGAGCTAGCGCTACCCTTTACCCACAAATCGGTTCTGAGAATCGAATATCCAAGAGCCAACACTCAATATCCAAGGAAGTAACCAGTCACCAGTAACCAGTCACCAGTAACCAGTAACAAGAAAAGTGCGAATGCGTGGGCGGCAAGACGGACATTCTCTCTCGTCTCGCACTTGGACATTGTATCCTTTCGGCTGCAATACTTATGGGTAAAGGGCAGAACTAGCGGGGGGGTGCTTTGGGTTTGTGGGGGGATTGTCTTTGGGTGATGCCTGGGGCTTGGGGATAGGAATCGTGTAAGCGGGTCGGTTTAGTATCCGAGTAAGCGAGGTGCGTATGCTCGAGACGGTCGATTTGACCCAAGCGATGGACCGGAAGGCCTATAAGCAGCAGAAGGCCGGCTTGGCGATCGAACTGATGGCGCTGCAGCGCCGGGTGATCGAGAAGGGCATCCCTGTGGCCATCGTCTTCGAGGGCTGGAATGCCGCGGGCAAGGGGACGTTGATCAACAAGCTGATTCTGCCGCTGGACCCCCGCGGTTTCAACGTCTGGAGCGCGCTGCAGCCGAACGAGGAGGAGCGGCTGCGCCCCTTTCTCTGGAGGTTCTGGACTCACGCCCCCGCCCGCGGGCGCTTCACGATCTTCGACCGGAGCTGGTACCGGCGCGTGCTGAACGACCGGGTGGAAGAAGAGATTCCCGAGGCGCAAGTCGAAGAGGCGTTCCTGGACATCGCGGCGCTGGAACGGCAATGGACGGACGATGGCGTCGTTCTGATCAAGTTCTTCCTCCATATATCCAAACACGAGCAAAAGCGCAGACTGCGCAAGCTGGCGGCCAATCCGGCCACCGCCTGGCGCGTCACCCGAGACGACTTGCGCCGTCACAAACTGTACCACCGGTACGCACGGGCTGTCGAAGAGATGCTGGCGAGAAGCCGCACGGAGTGCGCGCCATGGACCGTCATCCCGGCCGAGGACCGCCATACGGCCACGGTCGAGATGCTCAAGACCGTGACGGACCGTCTGCGGCAAGCCATGGCGGGCGCCGCGCGAGGCAGCGAGACTTCAGCGCGGCAGAACCGGAAAGGCAACCGCACCGCGCCGGTTCTGGCGGCGGTCGACCTCGACCGGACGATCGACGAGGACGCTTACAACCGCAAGCTCAAAGCCCGCGGCAAGACGCTCCATGACCTGGAGCATGAGATCTACCTGCGGCGCGTTCCCGTTGTGCTTGTCTTCGAGGGGTGGGATGCAGCCGGCAAGGGCGGCGCGATCCGGCGCCTGACCCAGACGCTGGATCCGCGCGGGTACGACGTGATTCCCATCGGCGCGCCGGACACGACGGAGAAGGCGCGCCACTACCTGTGGCGCTTCTGGACCCAGATGCCCAAGGCCGGACACATCGCGATCTTCGACCGTTCGTGGTATGGCCGCGTCATGGTGGAGCGCGTGGAGGGGTTCTGCCGGGAGGATGAGTGGCGCCGCGCGTACCGCGAGATCAATGACATGGAGCGGCACATGGTCTCTTTCGGAGTCGTGTTGGTGAAGTTCTGGCTGCAGATCGACCGCGCCGAGCAGTTGAGCCGGTTTCGGTCCAGGGCCGCGGATCCGCACCGGCAATGGAAGATCACGGATGAGGACTGGCGCAACCGGAAGAAGTGGAAGGCTTACGAACGGGCGGTGGACGAGATGATCCGCCGCACGAGCACGTCGGCCGCCCCTTGGACCATCGTCGAGTCCAACTGCAAGCGCTACGCCCGTATCAAGACGATGGACACCGTTATCCGGGCCATCCGTCGCGGGCTGGCCGCGGGCTGAAACTGACTGGTGCCGGAGGTGGGACTCGAACCCACACGCTCATAACGAGCTTCGGATTTTAAGTCCGCACACAAAACCTGCATCCATCGCGCGCAAAACGACGTCGTGTGTTACACTGTGTCACTCAGCAGCCAACCGCCCCCCTTCGGAGGCAGTTTTGGACAAGAGAGGTCAAGCGAACGCACACACGGCAAGCCATTGTGTAGTGCTATCCGGAGGTGCCGCCGGTTCGAGCAGAAACGACTACGACACCGGCATCGATGATGGCGAATGACTCGCCTGGATGCGCGGGAGTTGCTCCAGCAGGTAGATCGGCACATTGACCACGGTTCGATTTTCAGGCAACGAGAACACCGCCTGCGGCGCCAGACTGACCACGATTCCGAAGTGCTGCCGATACATCGCCACATATTCGTAGACGCCCCGGATGTTCTTACGGTCGAACGTCAAGGAGGCCTTGCATTCGATCGGACAGGTCTCCAGACCCCACTTGACGACAAAATCGATTTCGCCGCCCGAAGGCGTCTTTTTCCAACCGCAGAGCGTCGCGCCTTGCCGCACCAGTTCGACCGCTGTCTGGTTCTCGATGACTCCGCCGAGCGGCTGCCTGGCCATCGGCGCGAGCGTGCTCAATAGCCGAATGGACGGAACCGCCACTTCGCGCAGATGACGCAACACTCCCGTATCGAAAAGATAACGCTTGGGGAGGTAGTGGTGACTGGCTTCGGCCCCCGGGCCTCTCTGGTCGGATCGCAGGATGAGATGCCAAGCCTCCAATCGCGCGAATACCTGATTGATGCGCGCGTTGGCACGCGATGTCGGGGAGGGCAGGACCGTTGTGTTCTTGGAGGGACTGCCGGCGAAGTTGGCCACACTTCGAAAACAGGCTTTCACGACGTCCGCGTCCGTTTCGCCGAAGATCCGGATGAAATCCTGTTCGTAGTCAACGAGGATTTGGGCCAGGACCTCCGAATAGTCCTTCTTGCCCAAGTCCGCTAGCACCACGGCGGGCAGACCGCCGGTCAGCAGGAATCGGTCATAGAGCGACAGCAAGCGCTCGTGCCGGGCGGCGGTGATGTCCAACTCTTCCGCGAGGATCGCATCAGCCAAGTGTTGCTCGCCAGCGGCAGCCAGGTATTCCGAGAAGCACAACGGCCCCAGCAGGAGGTGTCGCACGCGCCCCACGGGGTAACGGGTCTCCTCGCGGAACAGACGTGACAGGGTCGACCCCGACAGGATGACCGTTGCGCGCGCCCAGTCCTCCTTCATGAAGCGAACGAATTGCCCCAGTTTCCGACTCTCCTGTGCTTCATCGAAGAAGAGCACCTGGCCGGCGGCGGCATCGAAACCGACCCGATCCCGCAAGAGTTGTTCGAACTCCTTGAACTCCTGGCAATCGTCGATGAGCGAGCGCAAGCGGCTCTCTTTTTCGAGATTCAGCGAGACTGATTTCTTCGGGGATTTTCGGAGGGCATGCTCCACCAGGAACGACTTGCCGACCTGCCGGGCGCCTTCGACAAGCAGCACGTTCTTGTTCGCCTGCCCATCCTCGATGAACGCCAGGATTTCCCTGTCTGACACCCTTGGAATGTAGTTCATTGGACTATTCTCGCACGAAGATGGTTACAGAATAGGCATATTCTAAATCGTTAGCAACTCAGAATTGACACTCTAAATTGACCGGCCATGCGTTGTCAAGCAAGGGCTCAAACCGCTGCCTACGCCAGACGTCTGGCCGGAATTGCCGAGGTAGCGAATGATGCCCCTGGTACATGGAGTGCGGAGGGCAGGCAATGAGCAGCGTGATGGCGGCACGATGTCGCCGACATCCGTGGGGTTCAATGGCTGCCCAAAGGGATCGGTGTCAACATCGTAGTCCTCGGGCTTGAGACCCGGCAGGATCTGCTCCATCTGGTTCTTGGGTGGGTATCCAAAACGCCCCCTCCTGGATCCTGATCCCAGGACGATCCGCGAAGGCTGGTGCCGGAGGTGGGACTCGAACCCACACGCTCATAACGAGCTTCGGATTTTAAGTCCGATACGTCTGCCATTTCGTCACTCCGGCATAAAAAAGCCCCTGGGCTTTCTGTCGCCCAGGGGCTTCTCGCGATCTATGGTTGCGTCAGTTGACGTGTTCCACAGAAGCCCCCAGGCGCAATGATAATAACGAGTCGGCGTCGGGACCCGATTGGCTCGAATCGTGTTGCCGACGGGCGCCCGTCGCTTCTGTTGAGATAAAGCGCATCGTTCTGCTCCTGCCCTTGAATATTTGCAAGACTACTACAGCCGGGGCGGCGAGATCAATCGCATTGTGCGCAATCGCATTGTGCGCACTGGTTGTTGTTGTCACGAACGAAGATTCCGTGTAGTCTTGTGCCTTGATTTTCATCGCGCGCCCGTAGCTCAATTGGACAGAGCGTCAGCCTC
>JAQBFL010000145.1:0-5824 GCA_032123415.1 bacterium
TCGCCGCTTGCATCGTCGCGAACCGTCCCGTCTCCAGATCACGCAGCACATGCACTTTGAACGCCTCACTATACCGTATAGCAGCTCGCACTGACACCTTCCTTCCGTCTGCAAAGTGTCAATCTACAGCCGGACGGGACAAGTTGTCTGTGTGTTGGCTGTTGGATATTGAAATCTCACAGGGTCTGATTTGGCCGTGAACGGTTCAAAGGAAGATCAAAAGTGTGTGACAAGACGTCGCATGTATGACATAACGTCGCGGTCGGTGAGTTGAAATGTCGCAGGCGAGGGTGCGCGCGGAACGTCGAATATCGAAAGAGGCGCTTCCCTGGGCCAGCGCGCGGTTCGATGTTCGGATCTGGCACGCCGCGTGCTAGCCCTAGCCGCGTGCGAATTCTGTAAGTAGGCGAACGCAACAAGGGAGTCAAAGGCATGCTCGAAGTCAAGGACCTCAGAAAGAACTTCGGGCCGGTGCTGGCCGTCCAGGGCGTATCCTTCCAGGTGCGCCAGGGAGACGTGCTGGGGTTTCTGGGACCCAACGGCGCCGGCAAGACGACGACGATGCGCATGATCACCGGTTTTCTTCCGCCGTCGGGCGGGACCGCGTCGATCTGCGGACACGACATTCTCACCGAGCCCGTAGAGGCCAAGCGTTGCCTGGGCTACCTGCCGGAGAACGCACCGTCCTACGACTCGATGACGGTGCTGGACTTTCTGCGCTTCATCGCGCGCATCCGCGACTTCGCCGGCTCGGAGCTGCGCGACCGTGTGGATGCCACCATCAGGAAGTGCCATCTTTCCAAGGTGCGCCGCCAGGGCATCCACACGCTCTCGAAAGGCTATCGCCAGCGCACCTGCTTCGCGCAGGCCATCCTGCACGACCCGCCCGTCCTGATCATGGACGAGCCGACCGACGGGCTGGACCCGAACCAGAAGTTCGTCGTGCGCACCATGATCGGCGAAATGGCTCGCGAGAAGACAATCATCATCTCGACGCACATCCTGGAGGAGGTCGAGGCCGTCTGCACGCGCGCCATCATCATCTCCAACGGCCGGATCGTGGCCGATGGGACCCCCGAGGAGCTTAAGTCGCGCGGATCCACCGGACGGCTGGACGAAGTGTTCCGCAAGCTGACGATCGAAGAGGAGCGTGATGTCGTATGAAGAAGTGCCGCAATACCATGGCGATTTTCTCGCGGGAGTTCGTCTCGTACTTCGAGTCTCCCGTGGCCTACGTCTTCCTCGTCGTGTTCCTTGTTCTGACCGGATTCCTGACGTTCTCCGTCGGCGAGTTCTACGAACGCAACCTGGCGGATCTGCAGGCGTTCTTCTCCTGGCTGCCGTGGGTCTACCTCCTGCTGGTGCCGGCGGCCTGCATGGGGTTGTGGGCGGAGGAGCGCCACTCCGGGACCATCGAGTTGCTGCTGACCATGCCGGTCACGATGACCGAAGCCGTCATCGGCAAGTTCCTGGCGGCCTGGGCGTTCATCGCCATCGCGCTGGCGCTGACGTTCCCGATCGTCGTGACGACCGCCTACCTCGGGCGGCCGGACATGGGCGTAGTCTTCTGCGGCTACCTCGGGTCGCTGCTGCTGGCCGGCGCTTACGTGGCCGTGGGCACGCTGACTTCGTCGGCGACCCGCAGCCAGGTCATCGGTTTCGTTCTCGCCCTCGTCCTGTGCCTGCTGATGTTGCTGGCCGGCTGGGCGCCGATCACGGGTTTCTTCGTCAAGTGGGCCCCGACCTGGGTGATTGACGCCGTGGCCGCGATCAGCTTCATGCCGCATTTCCAATCCATGCAGCGCGGCGTGATCGACCTGCGCGACGTGGCCTACTACCTCAGCGTCATCGTGCTCATGTTGTTCGCGACGCATCTCGTTCTGGACAACAGGAAATCCGCCTGAACCATCCCATGGAAGGAGATCGACTCATGACCGGACCGTGCAACAAGACACAAGCCTGGATCAAGGCCGGCGGCGGAATCGCCGGACTGGCGCTTCTGGCCGTCATCATCGTGGCCGCCAACACCCTGATCGGACAGGCCCGCCTGCGAAAGGATCTGACCGAGGAGCGGCTTTACACGCTCTCCGAGGGAACCCTCAACCTGCTCAAGAAAATGGGCGGCGAAGTCACGCTGAAGCTCTACTTCTCGGGCAGCTCGCCGGCCATGCCGGCGCACATCAAGACCTATGCCCGCCAGGTGCAGGACCTGCTCTTCGAGTACCGCAACCGCTCCGGCGGCAAGGTTCTCGTCGAGGTGTACGACCCCACGCCCGATTCCGACGCCGAAGACTGGGCGCGGCGTTACGGCCTGGCCGCACAGACGGTGGACGCTTTCGGAACTCCCGTGTTCTTCGGGCTGGTGGCGGTCAGCGGCGACGTGCAGGGCTCGATTCCGGCCTTCGATCCGGTGCAGGAAGAGCTTCTCGAGTACAACGTTACGCGGCTGATCTACCGCGTAGGCAACCCCGAGCGCCCCGTGCTCGGCGTCCTCAGCAGCCTGCCCGTCATGGGTTCGAGCATGCCGCCCTTCGGCATGCCGCCGGGCCGCCGTCCCGAGCAGCAGCCGGCGTGGGTGGCCATTCAGAACCTGAAGCAGGACTTCGAGCTGCGCGAGCTGGCGCCGCCGCTTGACGCCATCGCCGCCGAGATCGACGCCCTGCTGGTCATTCACCCCAAAGAGTTGCCCGACCGCACGCTGTATGCCATCGATCAGTTCGTGCTGCGCGGCGGACACCTGCTCCTCATGGTCGACCCGCTGAGTATCGCGGACGACGCCGGCCAGGGCGCCTCGCCGTTCGGCATGCCTTCGCGCGGTTCGGACGCGGCCCGCCTGTTCTCCGCCTGGGGCGTGGGCTACGATATGGGCCGGGTCGTGGCCGATACGGACGCCGCGACGAACCTCCGCGCGCCGGACAACCGCATCGAGCGCAGCCTCGTGGCCCTGACTCTGGCCACCAACCAAATCAGCCGGGCCGACATACTGACCAGCAAGCTCGACATCATGTTGCTGCCCTACGCGGGCGCCTTGACGGACCAGACCGGTGAGAAGCTGACCTTTACGCCCTTGCTCAGCTCCTCGGACCACGCGGGCACCGTCAGCGCCATGAGCGCGCAATTCGGCTCCTCGGCCGTGCAGCGCGAGTTCAAGGACAGCCCCGTGCGCCTGACACTCGCCGCGCGGCTGCACGGGACGTTCGCCACGGCGTTTCCGGATGGTCAGCCCGCCGCGGAAGCGGACGCGGACGCGCCGGAAGCGGGGAAAGACGACGCGGCCAAACCCGAGAGCCTGAAGACCGGAGACAGCACCGTCATCGTCGTCGCGGATGTCGACATGTTCTTCGACCCCGTGTGCGTCGAGGAGATCAACATCTTCGGGCAGCTTGCGCACCGGCCGCGCAACGACAACCTGAACTTCCTCTTCAACGCCGTCGAGCAGTTGTCCGGCTCCTCGGATCTTGTCGCCATCCGCTCGCGTGGGCGGTTCGCGCGGCCCTTCGACCGCGTCCTCGCCCTGCAGGCCGAGGCCATGCGAGTGTGGCGCGGCCGGGAAGCCGAGCTCGAAGAAAAGCTGCGGGAGACCGAGCGGCAGATCCAGGAGATGCAGGCCGGCAAGGACGCCCAGCAGCAGTTCATCCTCAGCCCGGAGCAGCAGCAGGCCATCGAGCGCTTCCGCGCTGAAGAGATCCGCGTCAAACAGGAGCTCAAGGACGTGCGGCGCCAGCTCAGGCGGGACATCGAACGGCTCGGGGCCGCGGTCAAGGCCGTGAACATCGCCCTCGTGCCGCTCCTGGTGGTGTGCGCGGGCATCGCGTACTGGGTCGTGCGCCGCCGGCCCGCCCGCTGAAGAAACAAGCTTGCAAGCAACAAAGGAGAAAACGAAGCATGAAGCACAGGAACCTGATCACACTTCTGCTGGTCGCCGTCCTGCTCGTGGGCGGCGCCATCCTGTCCGACCGCCGCAACAAGTCCGAGGCTCCCTCGATGGGTGGACGCCTTGTTCTGCCGGAGCTGGCCGTGAATTCGGTGCGCAAGATCGTTCTGACCGACGGGGAACGCACCGCCACCGTGCACCGGCCCGGCGAGGTCTGGGTGTCCGCCGATCTCTTTGAGCATCCCGCGGACTTTCCCAAGATCCGCGGGCTGCTGATCAAGCTGGCGGAATTGAAGGTCGGGCAAACGACGCGCCTCAACGACGCGCAGAAGAACAAGCTGAAGCTGGTCATGCCCGCCGCCGCGGCGGCCGGTGCGACGAGCGCCGTGGGCGCCGCATCCGGAACGCGCCTGACATTGCTGGACGGGCAGGGCCAGACACTCGCCACGCTCCTGGTCGGCGCGGAGTATATGCGCCAGCCGCCCCCCGGCGCCGAAGGCGGCTTCGGCGGCTATCCGGACGGACGCTATGTCTCGACGGACGAAGGCAAGAGCGCCTTCATCGTCGCCGACGCGTTGGGGGAGGTCGCCACCGATCCGCTGTCGTGGGTCGACACAGCCATCCTCAGCGTCCCGAGCTCGGACGTTGAGACCGTGACCATCCGGTCCGTCGGCGCCGAGCCGCTGGTTCTGGAGCAGGACGCTTCCGCGCTCGTCGTGCGCGGGCTCGCCGCGGACGAAGAGACCGACTCGTCGAAGGCCCAGAGCATCCGCTCGGCCCTGAGCTGGCTGCGGTTCACGCGCATCGCGGAACCGGCCCTGACTGACGCGCAGACGGGCATGACCAACGCCGTGTTGTTCGAGGCCGTCACATCCAAGGGGCAGATCTACAGGGCCACCGTCGGCGGCACGGTCGAGGGCGGCGACGATCGCTATGCGCGGTTCGGCGTCTCGCTCAAACCGGAGGAGCCCGAACCGGCCGTCGAAGGCGAGGAGGACGAAGCCGCGGCGGCCCAGCGCCAGGAAGCCGCCGAGCAGCGCCGCAAGGCGCGGGCCGAACTCGAAGAAGAGACGGCTAAACTGAACCGTCGCCTTGAGGGCTGGACCTACACGATCGCGACGCACTCCGCGGACGCCATGCGTGTCGAGCGCGGCGCGGTGGCAAAGAAGAAAACCGCTGAAGAGTCGACGACCACCGGCGAATCCGATCCGGATGCCGCGGCGCCGACGCCGGCGCCGACAACGGAGGAGGGGTAACCCATGACCGATATCGCCAAGGCAACGGAACTGATCAAGGATCATGCGAAGACGATCGAGGCTGTTCGCGCCGAGGTCGGCAAGGTGCTGGTGGGGCAGGAGAAGCTGGTGGACCGCCTCCTGGTCGCCCTGATCACGGGCGGGCACATTCTGCTTGAAGGCGTGCCGGGGTTGGCCAAGACGACCGCGGTCAAGACCCTGGCGCAAGCGCTGGGACTCGAGTTTCACCGCATCTCGTTCACCCCGGACCTGCTGCCGGCGGACGTGGTCGGCACGATGATCTACAACCCGCGCGAGGGCACGTTCACGCCGAAAAAGGGGCCCGTGTTCACCAACCTCCTCCTGGCGGACGAGATCAACCGCGCTCCCGCCAAGGTTCAATCGGCCTTGCTGGAGGCCATGCAGGAGCACCAGGTCACCGTGGGCGACAACACCTACGCCCTCCCCACGCCCTTCCTGGTCATGGCCACGCAGAACCCTATCGAGCAGGAAGGAACCTATCCCCTGCCCGAGGCCCAGGTGGACCGGTTCATGCTCAAGGTCAAGCTGACCCATCCCTCCAAGGATGACGAGCGGCGCATCATGAACCGCTTCACCAGCCGGACGCCGATCGAGGTCCGCGCCGCCATGTCCGCCGAACAACTGCGCGGGCTCGCCGACGCGCTGGACCAGGTGTACTGCGACGAGAAGGTCG
>JAQBFL010000146.1:0-5911 GCA_032123415.1 bacterium
GCCACGGCACGGTGGCGAAGCTCCGTCAGTTTGTCGTGGCTCAAACAGCGCGCATCCAGTGTTTTCATGCGGGAATGCTAGGGTATTTGGCATGCGATGTAAAGACTATTATGAGACGCTTAGTAACTCTTATCTTGAAGACCGTCCCCGATCGTCCCTCGGATACAACCTGCCGACAAAACGCCGGAATGCCGCCGTTTCCTCGGGCTTGAAGAAGCGCAAGGCCCAGAGCAGGAAAGGAAAAGCCGCCGTCAGGGCCACCTTGAGACCGCTGTCGAGCCAGAGATGCGACGTGTCGACGCACCGTCCGGCCGCGAACAGCCCGCCGGCCGCCACGGCAATCTTCGCCAGCCGCGCGGGTTCGTAGCGGATGCGCCACAGGCGCTGGTTGGCCGTGATCAGCAACGCGGTCATTGCCGCGTACGACGCCAGCGTGGCCCAGGCGGCGCCCATGATGCCGAAGCGGGGAATCAGCAGTGCGTTCAGAAGCAGGTTGCAGACCGCCGCGAAGACGACGATGGGCGTGGCCCGGAAGAGCTTGTTCATCGTGGCCATGCCGACGCCCGTGAACTGCCCCACGCCGTTCAGGATGTACGATGCCGCAACCAGCGGAATGACCGCCGAGGCGCCGCGGTAAGCCTCGGGGGTGACAAGGGCGACCACCTCCGCGCCCAGCAGCGACAGCCCCAGTCCGATCAGCACCATGGCGAGGACATAATACGAAAACAGCGAGCCGACCTCGTGGTGCGCATCCGGCGCCCCGCGCGCAATCTTGAACATGCGCGGCAGCCATGCCATCTGTACGCCGTACGACAGCAGGTTGACCGCCATGCCGACGTTGTAGCCCAGCGCGTAGAGCCCGACCTCGGACGAGGTGGCCATCTTCTGCAGGAACAGGCGGTCGGACGCCGTCAGGATGATGCCGGCCACGGAGATCGGCACCATGGCCGTGCCGTAGACCAGCATGCCGCGCAGGTCCGGAAGCGACACGGTCGGCCGCAGCGCGGGCGCGAGCAGGATCGCGGCGGCGGCGCCGGAGATCAGGGCGGCGATCAGGTTCGCCGTCAATAGGCCTTCGACCCCCATGCGGGCTCCGGCAAGAAAAACGACCTGCAGCGTCATGTAAAGCACGATGCGCGCCGTCACGAACACCGCGCAGCGCCCGGCCTGTTCGCGAAGCCGCAGGCGGGCGATGAGCACGGACTCGAGCAATTCGGCGAACAACGTGGGAAACAGAATCCGCAAGAGCGGCTCGGTGGCGGGATTGCCCAGCGCGTGCGCCGCGATCGCGGGCGCGAAGTGCAGCAGGAGCAGCGTCGCCAGCGTCGCGTAGGCCAGAACGAAGGTCAGACCCGTCGAAAGAGCCTTGCGCTCGTCGGTTCCGCGAAAGACGACGCACCAAATCAGCGCCTGGCCGAAGCCCAGCAACAGGAACGGCTTGACGAGCGCGCCGGTGGTGTTGAGGACGGCGAACACGCCGTACTCGGATGGGGAGAGGTAGCGCGTGTAGACCGGCAGGAGCACAAAGCTCAGCACTTTGTGCACAAGCGTGCTCAGTCCATAGAGGATGGAAGCCTGCCCCAGAAACTTGAGATTTCTCTTCACGGCGGGAATAGCGGCGAGGGATACTCGCCGTCCTCGACCAGCCGCCGCGCCGCGGCCGCCACCTTGTCGCGGTCCTCGCGATAAGTGACCCCGAACCAGGACGAACGCGAACGCAGGACCTCGACGCGCGTCCGGCCCGCGGCCGCCAAGTCGTTCACCACGGTGGGGATGTAGAACTCCGATTTCGCGCCGCGGCCGCCGCCGGCAAGGAACGCGGCGAATGCTTCCCGGAGGTGAGTGAAGACCGTGTGCGAGAAGCCCCACATATTCATCGAGACCGTTTCGTCGCCGCCCAGCCGTCGCGGACGGCCGTCAGGCCCGAGTCCGGCGATTTCACCCTCGCGTGTCGCGATATCCGAGACCTCCTCGATGTGTTCGAGGCAGCCGTCCCCGCCGACGCGGCAGACGCCGCGGCTCACCGAGCCGCGGTCGGACAGGGTGTTGCGCAGCACGAACCCGACCATGGCGCAACGCACGCCATCGCCGCGCGCGAAGTCCGGCGCCGCCAGGCGCGCGGCCAGGACGCGGAAACTGTCCGCGCCGTAGAAATCGTCGGCGTTGACGGCCGCGAAGGCGCCGACGACGGCCGGGGCCGCGGACAGGATGGCGTGGGCGGTTCCCCAGGGTTTGACGCGCCCTTCGGGAACCGTGAAGCCGGCGGGCAGGTCGTCGAGCCGCTGGTGCGCGTAGTCCACGGCGATCGCATGC
Organism: bacterium; assembly: GCA_032123415.1. GTDB lineage: Bacteria > Verrucomicrobiota > Kiritimatiellia > UBA8416 > JADHWI01 > JAQBFL01. The sequence continues at coordinate 2,314 of JAQBFL010000146.1, forward strand.
CGGTAACCGTCCCCGACTGCCCGGCGGAAGGCATCCTCGAACTCCTCGCGGATCACGAACACCACCTTGCCGAATCCGGCGCGGGCCGCGTCGTGGACCGAGTAGTCCACGATCCGCTCGCCGGCGGGACCGACCGGATCGAGCTGCTTCAGTCCGCCGTAGCGGCTGCCCATCCCGGCGGCCAGTACGACGAGCGTCGGAGGGCCATGAACGGCTTCGGATGCCATGGTCTAGATTCCCCCCGCGGTGCCCACGGCGGACTCCGCGTTCAACAGGCTTGCGTCGCCGAGCACTTCCCTGGCCCTGCGGCGCACGGCCTTGATCATCCGGGAGCTGACGCTGACCGAGCGCACGCCGCTCTGCATCAGGCGCAGCACGTACCGCGGGTTGGCGGCCAGCTCGCCGCACACGGTCAGGGGTTTGCCGGTCGCGGCGGCGGCCTGCACGATGCGCGTCAGCAGGGACCAGAAAACCGGCCGGTCCGCATCGTAGTCGTGCGCGACGCGTTCGTTGTTGCGGTCCACGACGAACAGGTGCTGGATCAGATCGTTGGTCCCGACGCTGCCGAAGTCCGCCGCTTCGAGCAGGTCGCGGGCCTGCAGGCATGCGGCCGGGACCTCGAGCATGACGCCGTGGAGCAGGTTCGGCGGGGGCAGATCGCGTATGGCATGATCGAAGGCGGCTCGCAGGCGCTCGAACTGACCGCGGTCCACGATCATCGGGTACAGCACGCGCACGGGGCCGTGGCGCGAAGCCCGCGCCAGTGCGCGCGCCTGGGGCGCCAGGATGTCCATGCGGTCCAGCAGGAGCCGCGCCCCCCGCCAGCCCAGCGCCGGATTGCTCTCTTTCGGATGTTCGATGAACGGCAGGATCTTGTCGCCGCCCGCGTCGAAAAGCCGGAAGGTGACGTGGCGGCCTTCCGCGGCCTGCACGACACGGGCATAGAGATCGGCCTGCTCGTCTTCGTCGAGCAATCGCCCCCGCGCCATGAACTCGAACTCCGTGCGATACAGGCCGATGCCGTCGGATTTCACCCGGTTGGCGGGTTCAACCTCGCCGGCGAGGTTGATGTTGGCCATCACGTCGAACCCGGCGACGGGCTCCTCGACATCGAGACGCCGCCAGAAGTGCCCCGCTTCGCGATCGAACCGTGCGCGCGCTTCGATCGAGGGATGGAGCACCACGTCGCCCGTGGCGCCGTCCATGGCCACTTCCATGCCGCATGTGGCTTCTGCCATCAGTCCGGCAATCCCCGACACGGCGGGTATCCCCAACGCCCGCGCCATGATGGCGGCATGCGAGTTGACGCCGCCGCGTTCCGTGACGAAGCCCAGCACATGCTCGGAATCCATCCCCAGCGTCATCGCCGGGGTGAGTTCCGGGGCGACGACGATGCGGTTCCGGCCGCGCAGGCAGGCTTTCCCGGTGGCGGCGCACAGCGACAAGGATTTGCACGTCCCCAGCGCCGCCAGCACATGCCGACGGGCCTCGGCAACATCCGTGGCGCGGTCGCGCAAGTGCGGGTCCGCAAACCCGCGCATCCGGTTCTCGTGATGTCCGAGAACCGTATTGACCGCCGCCTCGGCCCTGACCCGCTGCGAACGGATGGCGGCGGTGACCTGCTCGTGCCATGCCGCATCTTCGATCAGCACGAGATGGGCCTCGAAGATGCCGGCCTCCGCAAGCCCCATCCGCTCCTCGGCTTGACGCCGCAGCGACCCTACGCGCCGCGCGGCATCCCGCACGGCGCGTCCGAACCGATCCACTTCCGGTGGCACGCGGTCCGTGTCGAGCGCCGGGTCCGCGTCGGTTTCCAGGGGGCAGTCGCGAAAGAGGCAGACCTGGCCCACAGCCACCCCGTCGCTCAGGGGAAGGCCGCGTCGGGTCGTCTCGTCTTTGCGCGCCTGGGTCATCCGCTTGCCTCTCCCGGCCGTCACGGCCGGCCCGCCCTCAGTCGGCGAGCTCCCGCGCCTTATCCGCCAGGAGGCTTCCGGCCTCGCGGCATTCCCGCAGTTTCGCCTCGTCCGGCACAAAGTGAGAAAGCAGCGGCTCGCGCAGGATGTCGAATTTCATCTCGCGCAGGTACGTTTCGACGTCCCGCGCGCCGCCTTGCGCCCACCCGTGCGAGCCGAAGGCGAATCCCGCCTTGCCCGCAGGCCTGAGGCCCTTCCAGTAGGTCAGCACGGCCGCGACCTGCGGCATGAGGGTCTGGTTCAGCGTGGGCGAACCCACCGCCACCGCGGCGGCGTCGAGCACATCGGTCGCCAGAACGGTAATGTTGCTGGCGCGCACGTGGTGCACCTTGGCCTCGACATCGCGGGACATCACACCCTCGGCGATCGCCGCCGCCATCATCTCCGTGCTCTTCCACATGCTGTCGTAGACGATCAGCGCCTTGGCCTTGCGGCGGTGCCGCACCCAGTCGCCGTACGCGCCGAGAATGCGGTCAAGGTGCGAGCGCCAGATAACGCCGTGGCTCGGGGCGATCATCTCGATGGCCAGGCCCTTGGCGCGTTGCAGCGTGCGCTCGATCGGCTTGGCGTAGAGCATGACGATGTTGGCGTAGTAGGTCTTGGCCTCCTGCATAATCGCATCGAGGGGCTCCTCGTCGTCGAAACGTCCGGCCGAGGCCAGGTGCTGGCCGAAGGCGTCCATCGAGAACAGCAGCTTTTCCTCGGCGCAGTAGGTGAACATCGACTCCGGCCAGTGCACCATGGGCGTCTCGAGGAAGGTCAGGTTGCGCCGCCCCAGAGGCAGCACGTCGCCGTCCTTCACGACGCGGAAGCGCCAGCCCGTCGTGTCGACGTGCATGGACAAGGTTTCGCGGCACTTCTTGTCACAGACGACCTCGGCGCGCGGGCAGGCGCGCAGCACGGCCGGCAGACTGCCGGCATGGTCCGGTTCGGCATGGTTGCAGACCACGTAGTCGATCGCTGCCGGATCGATCAACGCGCCAATGTGGGCCAGCAGCTTCTCGGCGTAGGGCGCTTTGACGGTGTCGATGAGCGCATTCTTTTCGTCGCGAATCAGGTACGCATTGTAGGTGGACCCGCGCTCCGTCGCGTAGCCGTGGAAATCGCGCACCGTCCAATCCAGATAGCCGACCCAGTCGATTCCTTCCCGCAGCTTCGTGTTCACGCCATTTGTCTCCAAAGGGTTCCGATTTCCCGAATCGCTTCTTGCCGAGCCGCGACACACCGTATCACAGGTGTCGGCGGAGGGACGATCCTTTTTCGTGGGCCGATCTTTCGGCCAAGAAGCGCGCAAGACTCACGACGGGAAGCCCCGGTGAGCTTTCAACGCTAGGTAACTGCTCAGGTGCCCGCCCGTTGCGGGCGGGCACCTGAGCAGTTACGAGAAGATCAACGTACGTTTCTAGGTTGAACCCTGAGCCTGTCGAAGGGCGACCAACGCGGCCGGCCCCTGGGGGCCGTGGCGCAAGGGGGAACATCCCCCGCGCCGCGTCCGCGCGGCGTGGGGGCTTGGGGGCTAAACAATGCGGCGGCGATGTTCCGCCCGGTCGTTGGGGGTGGGGCCGCGCAGCCCCGGGCCGCCTCACCCCCCCCGCCCCCCCCGCCGGGGCCCGCCCACGGGACAC
>JAQBFL010000147.1:0-4845 GCA_032123415.1 bacterium
CAATATCACCTGGGCAATTCCTGGGGAATCCACACGGGCGATGCGGCCAAGTTTGGCGCCGAGCTGACGAAGTACCTGCGCTCGCTCGAAGAGCGGAAGTATCCTTTTGACCGCGCTGCGGTCCAGTTTTCCGGCTATTACATAGACAACTCGCCGCCGTCGACCATCGCCAGCGACCTGGTCCGGCGCTGGAACGAACAACATGTCTGGCCCAAGCTGCGGGTGTCGGTCGCGCGCGAGTTTCTCGAGTTTGTCGAACGGGAGCACGGGAAGGAGTTGGCCGTGCATCGCCAGGCCTGGCCGGATTGGTGGACGGATGGCTTCGGATCCGCCGCGCGGGAGACAGCGGCGTCGCGGAAGACGCATGCGCTGGTGCAGGTCACCGAGGCCTTGCTGGCCATGTCGGCCCTGCGCGGGCGTAGTATCCCGGAGGCAACCCTGCGCCGCGCGGCCGACGTGCAGGAGAACTTGATGTTCTACGACGAGCATACGTTTGGCGCGGCCGAAAGCGTGGACGATGCGCTGGCCGAGAACAGCCAGGTGCAGTGGAGCGAGAAATCGGCCTATGTGTGGACCGCCGTCAAGGACGCCAGCTTGCTGCGCGAAGACGCCTGGGGGCTGTTCCAGGAGTTCCTGCCGCGGGCCGAGGTCCCGACCATTGCCGTGGTCAACACGCTGAACTGGCCGCGCTCGGGCCTGGCGCACGTGTTCATCGATCACCAGATCCTTCCGAGGGATCGCGAGTTCCGGATCGTGGACGCCGAGACGGGTGAGGCGGTGCCAGCGCAGGCGCTGAACCGCCGGTCCGAAGGCGATTATTGGGCGCTTTGGGCCCGGAACATCCCCGCCCTCGGCTACCGGCTGTTCCGAATCGAGACGACCAACCGACCCCGGCCCGCTGTGACCACAACGGCACTGACCCAACTCGACAACGCCTTCTACGAACTCGCCGTGGATCCTCAGAAGGGCGCGGTCACGCGGCTCGTGGACAAGGAAACCGGCCGGGACCTGGTGGATGCCGCGGCCCCGTGGGGCTTCGGCCAATTGCTCCACGAAACGCTGACCGAAAAGCGCGACGTGCTGAACCGGATGCATGAGCAGCGGAAGCCCGCCCCGGATCGCTTCCGCCGTGCGGCGTGGACGAACATCACCGTGCAACCCGGAGCCCAAGGACCAGTGTGGAAGAGCATCGTCTTGAGCGGACGCCTGGAGGGCTGTGCCGAAACCAACGGCGCGCGGCTGGAGATCCGCCTGTTCCAGCCGGAGAAGCGCATCGAGTTCCACTGGACGCTCCGCAAGCTGGCGGTGCCTCAACCCGAAGCCGTGTACGTAGCCTTCCCGTTCGCGCCGGCGGACGCGCAGATCGCCTACGAAGCCCAGGGCGGCCTTGTGCGACCGGGCCTGGATCAGATCCCCGGCTCGTCGTCGGACTGGCAGACGGTGCAGAACTTCCTCACGGTGCGGCATCCGCAGGGGCAAATCATCTGGGGCAGCGCCGGCGCGCCGCTGGTGCAATTGGGTGAGATCAATCTGGGCAAGTGGCAGCGGGTGACGCGCGTCGCGCAGCCGCACGTCTATTCCTGGGTGATGAACAATTACTGGTTCACGAACTTCCGCCTCACCCAGGAGGGCGACTTCCGCTGGAGCTACTTCCTGACCTCGACCCGCGATCCCGGCAATGCCGCGGCCACGCGCTTCGGTTGGGGCTCGCGCCTTCCCTTGACGACGCGCGTGCTGCCACCGATTAAGTCCGGGAAGTCATCCGAGCCTCCCGCGCTCTCGCTGGTGAGCATCGATGTGCCGGGAGTCGTGGTGGTGGACACGCAACCTGCCGTGGGTGGAGGGGTCGTGCTGCATGTGCGCGAGGTGGCGGGCGAGACGACCACGCTCGATCGGGGCAATATCAAGACCTGGGCTGACATCGAAGCAGCTGCGGAGGTCAATGCGCTCGGTGAGTCCATTCAAAACGGCATCGAGTCTCTCGTGCTAAAGCCCTATGACGTCCGATTTGTCCGGCTGCAGTTTGCGCTGCCGGGGAAGTGATTCCGTCGCGACGCGGGATGATAAAACCATCATCATTAAGTTCTTTCTATGAAAACAACGATTAACTTCCTGTTTTGCCAACTGTTCCTGACCGCATTCATCCAGGCCGGCCAGTGGGATCAAACCCCGTTCGATATCGTCTCGCCCCGGGTTACGGACCGGCTTGGCCGCGTGGCGCTTAACCGGCACGAGCTCGGCGGAGAAATCGACCGCCGCATCCGACGGCGTCGCCGTGACTGGCCAAGGCGGGCAGGAGAAGGGCGCGGACTGGTTCGAAGGCAATCGCTGGAAGACTGGGAACGGGTTCCTCCTCTGGGAGGTTGGCCGCGGTCTCGATGCCGGGACACCACACGTCCTGGAGATCGAACCGGTATTCGACGACGCCAAGCCGCAGGAGCTGAAGCTGGAGAGCCTCTGTGTGGCCGGAGGCAAGGCGATGGTGACCCTGCTGCAAAGGACCGCGGAATGACCAGCAACCAGAATAGCAACGTTTCGCGGATCACCCAGGAGGACGCCGCGTGACACACGCCCCGGTGAAAAGGGGCCAAGAATTGAAGCAATTACAACCTAAGCACTATTCAAAGGAGAAGCCATTTTGAAGAAGTCCTGTTTGTTCATAGCAGCTATCGTCATGACGTTCTGGTTGGCGGTCGGCGCGGCCGCACAAGAGCCGAAGTCCCTGCAAACGTTCACTCTCCAGGAGCACTTCGGTGTTACCCACGCCGACCAGGTGGTCGTGTTCGAGTTGCAGGAGAAGGTGGACCCACGTGAATGCCGTCTCCTGGACGACGCCGGGGAGGAGGCGGCCTTCCAGATCGTTGAAGGCGGTCCCCACGGGAGCATCGCTTTCTGTATGGATCTGCCAGCCAACGCCACCCGGACCTTCAAGCTCATGGCCGATCGCGGACCACGACGAGCTGGTGCCCGAGCTGATCTCGGACACGCTCAAGGAAGATTTCGACCTGAAGCTCTACACCGATGTGAACCTCTGAGAGGAAACGAGACCAAGCATGAAAAGAAAGGGCAAAGCCAACCCATGCAAAGAATCCTCGTGAACCAACCCATCGAACTGACGCTGACGGCCGCACGGTCGTATGCGGACATTTTCAACGCGATTGAGGTGGACGTCGTCTTTCGCGACCCAGCCGGCGAGACCTGGCGGGTGCCGGCCTTCTGGGCGGGGAGGAACGTCTTCCGCGTCCGTTTCGCCGCGCCGCGGCCGGGCTCTTACACCTGGCGCAGCGAGTGCAGCGAGCCGCGCGACACCGGCCTGCATGGCCAGACCGGCACGATCGAGGCGCAGTCCTATGACGGCTCCTGCGCGCTGTACCGGCACGGCCGCCTGCGCGTGGCCGGGTCGAAGCGAACCCTGGAACATTCGGACGGCACCCCCTTCCTCTGGCTGGCCGATACCTGGTGGATGGGGCTGATGCCGCGGCTCGACTGGCCGGAGGGCTTCCAGGGGCTGGTCGCCGACCGCGTGGGCAAGGGCTTCAACACCATCCAGATCAACGCGGGGCCGCAGCCCGACTTTTGCGCCACCACCGGCACCTGGGACCCCCAGCAGGCCAACGAGGCCGGCTGGCCGTGGGAGAAGGAATTCGCCCGGATCAATCCGGCGTTCTATGACCTGGCCGACCGGCGCTTTGTCCACATGATCGAGCAGGGACTGATGCCCTGCATCGTCGGCATGTGGGGTTACTACCTGCCGTTCATGGGCGTCGAACGCTGCAAGAATCACTGGCGCTATCTGATCGCCCGTTACGGCGCGTATCCTGTGGTTTGGTGCCTGTGCGGCGAATGCACCATGCCGACCTATGCGTATCACGGGAAACCGGAGGGCGAGCGGGATCAGGCCGTTCAGAAGGCCGGTTGGACCGACGTGGCCCGCTACGTGCGGCAGATCGATCCCTATCGAAACGTCCTGACGGTTCACCCGTCCAGTTCGGGCCGCCTGTCGTTGGCCGACGAGACGCTGGTGGACTTCGACATGCTGCAGACGGGGCACGGCGGGTATTCATCGCTGCGGCCCTCGCTGGATGCGATGCAGGCGGCTGTGGGCCGCGCGCCGCGGATGCCGGTCCTCAACAGCGAGGTGAACTACGAGGGCATTCTGGGCGGCAGCAAGGACGAGGTGCAGCGCTTTCTCTTCTGGGCCCACATGCTGCAGGGCGCCTGCGGCCACACCTACGGCGCGCAGGGGATCTGGGCGATGAGCTCACGCCAGGCGCCGTTCAAGGGCACGACCAACAGTTGGGGCGACGGCTTCTGGCAGGATGCGATGCACTACGCCGGCTCCCGTCATGTCGGCGTGGGGGCGCAGATCCTGCGCAAGCTGCCCTGGTGGCGGCTGGAACCGGACACGACCGCCGGGCTGCGGTTCGTCGCCCGCGTGCCCGGCGAGGCGATCGTCGCCTATGTGCCCGGCGGCTGCTTCCCGCAGGATGTGAAAGGCGGCTGGCCTTTCCCGCTCCCGATCGAGCCCGGCGTGCGCTACCGCGCCAACTATGTCAGCCCGCGCACGGGCGATACGATTCCTGCCGGCGAGGCGGTCGCGGACAAGGGGCCATGGGATCCGCCACGCGTGCCGGGCATGGACGACTGGCTGCTGATTCTGGAGGCGGTCCGATGAAGGCTGCATTCATACTGCGCGCGCCGGGCCTCAAGCCCGCCGGAATCAAGGGCGGCGGTCTGACGTGGGCGCGCCAGGTGGCCTCGGTCCACCCGGACCCGTCGCATCCGTTGCTGCTCATCCGGGACACATTCGAAGGCCCTCGGGCGACCGAGCCGATGATCTTCAAC
>JAQBFL010000148.1:0-3526 GCA_032123415.1 bacterium
TGATTGTGCCGATGAAGAAGATCGTCCTGCTGTGCGTCGCGCACGACCGGGACGCGACGCTCCGCGGGCTGGGGCGCATCGGCGTGTTGCATCTCGAACCTGCGGCCGACCTACGGCCCGCGGGCGGGCCGAACGCGGCGCGACAGGAACTGGATGCGGCGCGTGCGGCCCGTGCCGTGCTGGAGCCCTTCGTGAGGATGCGGGCCGACGCCGGCGCGACCGAGCCGCTGGAGCGGGACGAAGCGCGGAGCATTCCAGGGCATGTGGCTGAATTGGCGGCGGCCCGCAAGGGTGCGCAGGAGCGCAGAGAGCAAGCGACGCGCGACGCGGCGACACTGGATGCTTTCGGGGAATTTGATCCGGCGGCCGTGGCGGCCCTGACTTCCGCGGGCGTGCATGCGATGCTCGTCCGCGTGCCGGAGGGCCGCGACATCGAGTTGCCCGCGGATGTGTTCAGGATGCCCGTGGCCGTGGGCGCCGGCAGCCGCATCGAGTTGCTGATCTCGCCGCATGCGATCGCGAGTGACGCCGAGCAGGTTCCCTGGCCGGCGTTCTCCACGCGCGACGTCCGGGGGCGGGCTGCCGCGGCCGACGCGGAGTTGTCCCGGGTCGAACGGGAACTCGCCCGCCTGGCGGCTCACGCTCCCGCGCTTGCCGTGCTGGAGGATGAGCTGGCCGAGCGCGTGGCGTTTCACGAGGCCCGGGCCGGGATGGGCGAATCGGGCGTGGTGGCGTACCTTCAAGGGTACTGTCCGATCAACCGGGTGGACGACCTGAAGGCCGCGGCGCGGCAAGCGGGGTGGGGGTTGTTGGTCGAGGACCCGGCCGGCAGCGATGCGGTCCCGACTCTCGTACGCTACCCGGTCTGGGTCCTGCCGATCAAGGCTGTGTTCGATGCCTTGAAGATTCTGCCCGGCTACCGTGAGGCGGACATCGGAGCGGTGTTTCTCCCGTTCTTCAGCGTCTTCTTCGCCATGCTCATCGGCGACGCGGGCTACGGCGCGCTGCTGTTGATCGGCACACTGTGGGCACATCGGCGTTTCCGCCGGGCGCCGGCCTATGTGTTCGGTCTGTTCTACCTGCTGAGCGGCTGTGCGATCGCCTGGGGACTGGCCACCGGGAGCGTGTTCGGCGTCGAGGCGCTGCCCGCTCCGCTGGCGGCGTTGCGCGTGCCGTGGCTGGGGGAGAGAAACAACCTCATGAAGCTTTGCTTTCTGCTGGGCGCGGTCCATCTCACGATCGCCCATGTATGGAACGCGGTGGCGCTGTCTCCCAGTCCGAAATTGTTGGCGCAAATCGGGTGGGCGATGATGGTGTGGTTCATGTTCTTCGGCGCGTGCCGCATGGTGCTCGGGCAGGACCTGCCGGTGTGGGCGCCGGGGTTGTTTGTGGTCGGGCTGCTTCTGATTGCGCTCTTCATGACGGACCGTCGTGAGTTCCGGGCGAACTGGATCGATCACGCCATGCTGCCGCTCAGCATCGTGAGCGCGTTTGTGGACGTCGTGTCCTATGTCCGGCTCTTTGCCGTCGGGATGGCGGCGCTGGCCGTGGCGCAGAGCTTCAACGGGATGGCGCATGCGGTGGGGTTGAACCGCGTGTGGGCCCTGCCCTTGTCCGCGGCGATCCTGCTGATCGGTCACGGGCTGAACATCGCGCTGTCGGCCCTGGGCGTGCTCGTGCATGGAGTCAGGTTGAACACGCTCGAATTCTCTCTGCACAAGAACATGCAATGGTCCGGTGCGCCCTACGCACCGTTCAAGGCGTCGGGCGATCGCGGGGGCAGGCCGGGGTGACCGGGCGGCCTGCATGGGGAGGTGCAGCATGCCGGCATTCTGGGGCAATCTGGGGAAGATGCTGTCCTCGCTGTTGACAGTGGCACGTGGGTGCGGTATGTTGTGGGTTGTAGCAGACATGGCGGGCATGGTGGAGTGCAGGCGACCATCGAACCGAGGATAGTCCTCGCGGGGTATTAACGTCGTATCTTGTGCAAGACCGCCCTTTTGAGAACAAGGCAGGAGTTCGACTACACAACCTGCTTGTTTCGCAAATGCTGTGTAGCGCGTTGGTAGGCAAGCTCCATTGCGGTTTTTTGTCGGCGTGTTGCATTCTTTCTTTTGTGAAGCGGGCGGGAAAGGATCAACAACTGTGCAAGAGTCGCGTATGGAATCGACAATCGGGTTGCCGGGCGGAATTTACAGGCCTTTGACTGCGTCAGCGGTCGAGAAAATCGTCTCCGAAGCATTGCGTATCCTTTCGCGGTCCGGCATGGCCGTGTATTCCAGAACGGCTCGTGAAGCGTTCCGGAAGGCGGGCGCGACCGTGGACGAATCGACCTGCCGTTGCAAACTGCCAGTCGGGCTCGTGGAGGATGCGATCGCCTCGACCCCGTCGTCGATCACGCTCTTCTCCCGCGACGGACGGAACGACTGCGTTCTGGAAAAGAACAGAGTTCACTTCGGCACCGGCGGAACCGCCATCTACGTCCTGGACCCCGACACGGGGATGCGCCGCCCCTCGACCGTCGCGGACGTGGCTCTTAATGCCCGCATGGTCGACTCGCTGGAGAACGTTCACCTTTTCACGGTCAATGTCTTCCCCAACGACATCGCGGATCGCGACGATATTGACGTGAACCGATTCTTCCACGCCTTCGACAATACGAATAAACATGTCATGGGCGGGGTCTATTCGATGAGAGGATGCCGGGACGTGGTGCGCATGGCCGAAATGATCGCCGGCGACGCCGATGTGTTGCGTGGGAAGCCCTTCTTATCGCTGATCACCTTGGTGATTAGTCCTTTCAAAATTGACGATCTGTACGGGGAGATGACGTGTTTTCTCGCTGAGAAGGGACTGCCGGTGGTCGTGCCGACCGAACCGATCTGCGGAACGACATCCCCCGTCACTCTGGCGGGCAACGTACTCGCGCACGTCGCGGAAACGCTGGGCGGCATCGCGCTGGTGCAGTGCGTTCGCAAAGGCGCGCCGGGAATCTGCGGCAGCGTGGGTTCGATTACCAACCTGCACACCATGGATCACGTCGGTGGCGCGATCGAACGCGCCATGATCAACTCGGCGGTGGCGCAAGTCGCGCAGCGTCTGGAACTCCCCATCTATTCGACCGGGGGCACGACGGACGCCAAGGCGGTGAACGCGCAGGCTTCCTATGAAAGCGCCATGTCCAGCCTGTTGGTGGCGATGAGCGGCGCAAATTACATTCACGATATCGCCGGCCTGATGGAGGCCGACCTCACCGTCTCTTATGAGAAACTCGTGATGGACAACGAGATTCTCGGGATGTGCGGCCGCGTCTTGCGGGGGATCGAGGTCACGGACGAAACCCTTGCGTCGGACTTGATCATCGAGAAGGGACCGGGCACGGATTATCTGACCGACGAGCATACGATTAGACACATGCGCGGCGAGTTCTACATGCCCCAACTGGCAAACCGCGACAAGCGTGAGAGCATGGCCCCGGAGAGCGATGCGCTCGCGCGCGCCAGGGCGGAGGTGGCTCGGATTCGGG
>JAQBFL010000149.1:0-2722 GCA_032123415.1 bacterium
GGGGATCGCAACGGGGACGCAGCTAGTGTACTCCGCCTAACAGTGTGTAACCTATGCGGAGCCCGATGGGGATCGCAACGGGGACGCAGCTAGTTGTTGATGCAGGGATCGCCCAGAAGGACACAGAGTAGTGACGGTGGACACGAAAACTAGCTGCGTCCCGGTTTCGATGTCTCACGAAGTGGGTATCCACTTGGCTCAACCACGCACACCATGTAGGGTTGCCGGGCGTGCAAGGAAGCAGATGGGAAGTAGGTGGGTGTCAGGACCTTTCTGGCCATCTGGGGTGGACCCACGACAGCCCATGCGCGTGTCAAGATGCCCTGGCACGGCGCCTGAAGCCCCTACCGGTCTGGCTGGTCCAGGCGTTCTGGCGCGAGCATCGTGGCTCGCCGGCGCATCAGCCCAAAGGGCTGCGATATGACAGCCCAGGGCAACGCCCTCGTTGTTCTACACAAGTGGATCGTCGATCTCCGTGCCCGTGGTTGTGTGCTCGATTCCTGCTTCTGGGCCGAATAGCTGCCAGCAAAGAGCGATGTCCTGTACGCGTTGGAGGCCGAGCCAGACTGTTTGCGGCCCAGGCTCATCGCCTCGTTTCCGGTTCACGTAGCCGCCGAGTTGCGCAACCATCCGCACCATCTCCGACAAGGTCGGCGGTTGCGGCGGCGGCGGCCGACGACGCACGACACGGTATACCGACTTCCATTCCGCCGGCTCGAAGACCGCCTCGCAACTGGCCTCCGGCAGGCCGCGGCCCAGACGGCAGACGTACAGCGTCCGCCACGTCACGATCAGGTACACGGCCAGGCACGGCTGCATTCGGTCGACGTGTTCGAAACGCCGCTCTTGCACCCGGCAGCCCGACTTGAGCGTTCGGAAGAACACCTCGATCAGCCACCTCACACAATAGTACTGAGTCACTTGACGGACCTGCTCCGCGTCGTCGACAGGCAAGCTCGTCAACAACATCCATTCCACGGGCGCCTCGTCTGCGGGCGGGTCGATCTCCCGGACCAGCACCACGTTCACCGAGACCGGCGGCAACTTGCGATCAGGTCGCGGGGGCGGACGCAAGGTGACGCGGGCCGCTCGCACCTCCACCTCGGCTTGGCGCGACTTACGCGGCTGTCGACGGCCGCGGTTCTCGCAACTGATCTTCGCCTTGCGGCCACGGATGTTGATGGCCTGCGTGAACACCACGTCGCCTGCCATGACCTGCTCGCGGACGTGGCGCGCCTCGTTGTCGGCCGGTTTGACCTGTCCCGTTTCTTTCCCGCCACTGTTGTCCAAGGCGCGGTTCTGGCAGGCCCGTATGATCCAGTCGACTTCGCGCGGCTCGGCGCAGGCTTCCGCCAGCAGTTCGTAGATGTCGCCTTCACTGTCCGCCACGCACACGAAATGCGGGCCCGGGGCCAGCCTCGCCACGGCGCAAGCCTGTCGGAACGTGTCGATCCAGCGTTGGCTTTCCTTCTCCTCGATCGGCGTCTGTTTGCGTTGCTTCGACCGCTCGGACGCCGACAACGCCGGCTTGTCGTCCCGAGCCCAAACGGTTGCATGCGCCGTGCCCAACGGCGTGCCGTCGGGCGTAAAGGCGTGCAGCAGATGCAGGAACACTCCGCGCCGCGGCCCGCCGTCCAAGGGCCCGGCGCCCACCACCTGCCGCTCCGGCCGCGTCAGGTCGACCTCCGTCGTGTCCTGCGCCAGAATCACGACCGGTTGCCCGGCCATGCGCCGACGTGTCGCGTCGATGTGCGGCTGCAGCACATTGTCGAAGTTCACCTTCTCGTTCTCGAACAAACGGTAAGCCGCCGTCATCTCCGCATGGCCACCGCAGGCCGCCGGAATGCTCGCAGTCGGACGCCCGCCCAACTGGCCGAGCACCTCGGCCAGGCGGTTGTTCAAGCGTGTGTCCTTCAGGTCCACGTTCTTCATTTCATCTGCAACCCATGGCGTCACCATAACAGTCACTCCGTTGACTTGTTGTGCGTCCCTGCATCCATGGACGATTTCGTGATAGTTCCCGGGTCAACCCGACGCTGCCTGGACCTGCTCGATCTCGTGTCGAAGCGCAGAACCGCCGACGTGGCTGAGCCCGTCCCTGGCAAACGTCGAGATCCGTCAGGAAGTGTTGAATTAGCATCGGCCTTCCCGACCGGATATCTTGAAGTCAGCGAAACGGCGGCCGGCAGCCGCGGTTTCACAAACAAGACCAGTCGGACGCTGGAATTGCCCCGATTTGCGTAAAGCCGGTTCGTCAGAAAGTGTGATCAAGGCCATCCAGCCGACGACCAGGCCCCTCAACTCTCGAGTAACCGTCAATATTGTCGGCAGCAATATTCGTGTCGTCAGATTCTGAACGCAAAGGGCTCCAGACCCGCCAAACCGGTCCCAACTTGTGTAGAACAACGAGGGCAACGCCCTGGGAATCGGACGCAGCAGAGCTTCTAAGCCCTGAAGGGGCGACATGGGCGTGCTGAGAGTATCTCGCCCTTTCAGGGCTAATCCGGCTGTGGGGACCTACCTCCCAGGGCGTTACCCTGAGCTGGATTATGACAGCCCTTCGGGCTAATGCGCCGGCTGGCTCCGATGCGTCGGAATCGACTTGGCCGGCTCGCGCACTGAGCGGGCGACCGCCCGCTCCGCCGGAATCCGAGATGTGTATAGAGGTGAGCCGCACTCGGCCCCGGTCATCCGCGTGGCCGAGACGGGCCTGATCGTGTAC
>JAQBFL010000150.1:0-2755 GCA_032123415.1 bacterium
CGTCGGCGGTACAGCCGTCAGCCGTCGCAGGCTAGGCGCGCCCCCGGCGCGCGAGCCTGCTCTCGGCTCGGGCCGCGCGGCCCCTACGCGAGAACCGCGGCCCACGCCGCCTTCGCTCAGTGGTCCCCACCCGCCGACCCATTCGAATGGTTCCCCCTTGCAGGAACCCCCTCCGTGAAAGCGCCTCCATCCCGCCACGCGGCGCAGCCTGTCCGCCGTAGCCGCGAAGCGCGAAGGCTGCATCACTGACCCGCCTTCGGCGTGTACGTTCCTTGGCCGAGCCCGGACACTCCGGCACCACGGATCCCGGCTTGGCCCCCCGTAGCTCGCCGAGCGAAGGCGGCTTGCGGCGTCGCTGCAGTTGGGGCCCCACCGCAAGCGGTCCCCGAGATCACAAATGGGGCCCCCGCCGCGCGCGGGCGCGCGCCGCGCCCTTCTTTTCCCTTGCACCTTATTCCCGGCAATCCGACCTAACCAGCTACCGCGCAAACCGTTGCGCTCAAAACAGCACATCCCGGTTTCAGCCCCGATCCGCCAGAATACGAGCGATTTCGGCTTCGATTTCACGCAATCTGGCCCGTTTTCGCGCCGTTACGTCCCGGATATACGCCCTTAGCACACGCGCTTCCCGCCGCAACGCCACCAGCTTTCGTTCACCTTTTGCCATGCGCTTTCTCCAATCGTCGCCGATGCTTGACGACCTTCTCCGGGAACATCCGTTCCAGCTCCGGCCAGATCCGCATCGCCCGCCGATGCCTGGCCTCCGCCGCAGCCATGGTCACGCCCTGAATCTCTGCGATTTCCTTGTACTGCATACCCGCAAACCGCCAGCAGACAACATCCCGCAACTCCGGCGGCAACTCCAAGAGACCCACCACCAGCGACCGCAACACCTCCACCGGGATCAGTTCCTCCGCGCCCGGCCGCCCGCTCGATACCTCGCCAGCGTCCCGCTCCGGGTCGAACTCCATGGACGAGGGGACCGACTCCTTCATCTCGCATTTCGCGCAAGGCGTCTGCTCGTAGGCGACCCCCATGTATTTCCCGGCCGCAACATCGGCCGTATGCGGACATCTATGACACTGCATCGGCAGCCTCCTGCGCTACCCCGGCGGTCTGCCCCGTCGGAGCCTCAACTTCATCGAGCCGAACGCGCGCCTCATCAACCACGTCAAGCAGTCGAATCAGAAGTTCGACCTCCACGATCACGACCCACGGTTTCTTGTTCGCCCGGTGCATCACCACCGGCACCTGGTCAACGGCCGCGTCACGCCTCGCCTGATCCACTGCCTCCCAAAGGCGTAGACGCTCCGTACGCTTCACCTCCACGTGCAGGCCCGGGAGATCCCCGGTCACATCCGGCGATTCCGGCCCGCCATGATATTGACGTCCCCGTCGCAGGTGCGTCCCAAGCACCTCGTTCAACTTCGCCGCCGCTTCCAACTCGCCGGCCGCTCCCTTGCGTTTGCTCATCTTGCCCATCTGAAATCCCTCCGCCTGCCAGGCCTGACAGAACTGAAACAAACGCCCCCCTACGGGGCGGCGTTTCAGTTCAATGGCCGATGTTTCAAATCTGTCACGCACTCATTTCCTCTGTAAGTGGCTGTTCTTTCCAAGCACTTACGTAAGAATCGAAACCCCGCCAAAGGGGTTTTGGGTTATGCATCTGTCCAGTCATACGCGCTCGGCGCCTTCTCGACCTTTTGTGCGCCTTTTGTGCTCAGTGAATACCGCTTCTCACGCCCGGCTTCGACGAATCGGATACACCCGTTATCCACGCCATTCTGTATCGCGGCTCTCACTCGGCTCTCGGAACACCCCATCACTGTTGCAGCTCTTCCGTTATAGAATCCCTGGCTTTGCCCGGGCTTCGATGCAATGCAATGCAGCACCTCCACCGGGCTACACTTCTGAGGCCGTCCGCCCTTCTTACTAAGGACCTCCTCCACCTCATCAGCCCGCGCCTGTCGCCAACAGATCACACCCGGCTCATCGTGGTGGGCAATGTGCTGCACCACCGTCGGCATCCCGTCAGCATCCTTCCAGCCCAGACGCTTCCCACGCTTCGGTGCCCTCAGCTCAAACACCGTGTCAGAGCCCAGCGACCGTATCGCCAACGCCGCACGAGCAGGATTGATCCACTCCGCCGAACCTGCTCCCAGGTACGCAAAATCGCCCGCCGCCCAACTGTCCTTTTCCTTGCCTCTCAGCGGCTTGTTTGTGTGGTGCGTCAGGATCATTCCCACACGCTGCTTCTGCAGGATCGGGTTCAACAGCTCCCGCATGAAGAAGCTCACGTCCTTCTGGCTGTTACTGTCCCCGCCGAGGTAAGCGAAAGCCGGGTCCGTGATAACCAGGTCGAACGGCCCATGCTCGGTCAACAACCCGGCAAGCGCCACCGCGAACCGTTCACCGCTCCTGTCACAGATCGTGCAGATCGTGATATTCCGAAGAGCCCGCGCCTTTTCCTCATCCGTCAGGTCCGTACAACCACGCAGAACCCCGTCCCGCATTTCAGCCAGGTCCCCCTCGTCGTTCTCAGCCTGAATCAGCAGAACCTTCATACCCCCGCCCATGAACCGCTCCGCCGGCCGTATGTCGAACAACGCCCGCCCCGCCGCCACGTGGATCCCAAGCTGCATATCCAACGCCGACTTCCCAATCCCTGTCGGCCCCAGCAGCAACGCCACACCCCCGAGATACAGGAACCGATCCTTGATCAATTCCGAGGGGTCGTTCCCGTAGACCGGCGTTG
>JAQBFL010000151.1:0-3042 GCA_032123415.1 bacterium
ACCTTCGGCGGGCTGAGCGTTGATATGCTTCATCCCGGACCCGATGGCATGATAGAAATCGCCCGGAACTGGTACGAGAAGATTCGTCCGATCATCAATTCAACTCCTGGGACTTGAAACAACCACTGAGAAACATCATGCCAAAGAACGCTTTGAACCAAGGAGCATCCATGACCGCAGCAACGACGATGGAGCTGATCGCACCCGGCATCTGGCGCCTGCGCCTGGGCGAGCCCGAGGCGCACACGCCCGTGGGCCTGCGCGAGATCCCCCCTGCCCTGGACGCGCTCCGCGAACTTCCCGCGGCCGAATGCCCGTTCCGCGTGGAGGACATCGCCACGCAGGCCGCGCCGCGCGGCTTCCTGGTCGAGATCCCCATGGATCAGACCGAGGATGTCTACGGCCTGGGCTTGCAGCTCAAATCCGTGAAGCAGACCGGCAAGAAGAAGACGCTGCGTATGAACTCGGATCCCGTGGTGGACCTGGGCGACAGCCACGCCCCCGTGCCCTTCTACGTCTCCACGCGCGGCTACGGCGTGCTCGTGGACACCTTCCGTTACGCCGATTTCTACTTCGGCACGCACGTGCGGCTCGGGACCCCGGCGCCGGACGCGATGCCCGAAGGGCCGCTCGCCACGAGCACGGATGAACTCTACAAGCAACGCGCGCTCAGTCAGCGCCGCGCGGTCGTCGAGCTGCCGGTGGCGCGCGGCGTGGACCTCTATTTCTTCGCCGGCCCCGCGCTCCTGGACGCCGTGCGGCGCTATGTCCTGTTCTCCGGCGCGGGTTGCCTGCCACCGCTGTGGGGACTGGGCGTGTGGTATCGCGGATCGGGCCAGTTCACCCAGGACGAGGCGCTGGCCCTGGCACGCGACCTGCGCCAGAGTCGCATGCCCTGCGATGTGTTCGGCCTGGAACCGGGCTGGCACGGACATGCGTACGCCTGCACCTTCGCCTGGCACTTGGAGCGTTTCCCGCGGCCGCAGGAGTTCCTGGATGCCATGCGCCAGGACGGCTTCCGGGTGAATCTCTGGGAGCACGCCTTCACGCACGCCGACTCGCCGCTGCGCCGGGAGATGGAGGCGCAGGCCGGCGACGTGGAGGTCTGGGGCGGCGCCGTGCCCGATTTCCTGTGCGCCCCGGCGCGTCGCGCCTTTGCCGACTACCACGAGCGGCAGTTCGTGGCGCGCGGGGTCGCGGGCTTCAAGATCGACGAGTGCGACAACTCGGACTTCATCGGGTCCCCTTGGTCGTTCCCCGAGTACAGCCGCTTCCCCTCGGGCCTGGACGGCGAGCAGATGCACTCCGTCTTCGGCCTGCAATACCAGCGCACGCTTTACGACGTGTTCCAGCGCCGCGACCAACGGACCTACGGCCAGGTGCGCGCCAGCCACGCCCTCGCCGCGCCCTATCCCTTCGTGCTCTACAGCGACCTCTACGACCACCTGGACTTCATCCGCGGCGTGGTCAACTGCGGCTTCTCCGGCCTGCTCTGGTCGCCCGAGGTGCGCGACAGCCGCACGACGCAGGAACTCGAGCGCCGGCTGTGGGCCGTGGTCTTCAGCCCCCAGGCGCTGATCAATGCCTGGTACCTGCGCAACCCGCCGTGGAAGCAGATCGAGACCGAGAAGAACAACCGCGCGGAGTTCATGGACGGCTGGGAGCAGGTCGAGGCGCGCTGCCGCGAGATCCTGCGCACGCGCATGGCGCTCCTGCCCTACCTGTATGCGGCCTTCGCGCGCTACCGCCTCGAGGGGGTGCCGCCTTTCCGCGCGCTGGTCATGGACTGGCCGGACGATCCCGCCTGCCGCGACATCCATGACCAGTACATGATGGGCGACGACCTGCTGGTGGCGCCGCTCCTGGCCGGGAGGCAGGGCCGCAAGGTCGTGCTGCCGGCCGGCGCCTGGTACTGCTTCTGGACCCGCGCCCGGCTGGAGGGCGGACGAACCCTCGATATCCCGGAGAGCGAGGAGCGCATCCCGGTGTTTGTGCGCGAAGGCGCGCTCCTGCCCCTGGCCGAGCCAGTTGACTTCGTGACCCAAGAGACCTGCTTCCGCCTGAGCGTTCGCATCTACGCGCCACCCGGCGGCCCCTGCCGGCCCTGCACGCTCTACGAGGACGACGGTGAAACGTTCGCCTACGAGAAGGGCCAGAGCAACCGCCTGGAGCTGAGCTGGGATCCGCAAGCGGGGCCGCGCGCGGAACGTCGCGGTGACTGGCCCGGCCGGCGGTACGAGATCGTCGAGTGGTGCTGAATAGGAGCTGATACCGCTGCGCGGGTTCCAGGACGTCGACCCCTACGAAGCCGCGGCCGCGAAGCAGCCATGGCCGAACCGCGGAGCGTGGCCGTGCCGTTAGATCGGCCTGCCGGCCCCTGTCTCCGCGCCCTTTGTCGCGGCGTATCGCTGCCGGTTCGAGGTGGCGGATGGCGCGACCCTCCGGATACATGTCACCGCCGACGAACGTTACGAGCTGTTCCTCGACGGCACCAGGATCGGCCGCGAAAAAATCGCAACAAGATGCAAAACCGGGCTAGCCGAGGCCTGAATCCTTAAACGCACTCTTTGGGGGTCAAAATATACGAATAGGGCCTAAAAATAGCTCGTTTTATGGATTTTTATATTGAGAATCAAAAACATATCGTGGTCCGCCCCCAGACCCCCGTACCCAACAAATCCGAATTCGTGTTTTCGACAAGTGATCATTGCTTATTTACAGCCAGTCGGGCTTCTTCTTCTTTGCGCAATTGTTCCTGACGCTTGATTCGTTCAGGAAAAATCCTTTGACGCTCTGAAGTTATTTTAAAATCCAGTTCAGCGACATCCAGGGCTGTGAGAATGGCCTGCTCAACAAGGTTATAGCTGCCGTCAGCGCGCTTAAAGCACATGGGTTCCTTGAAAGGAGCGTTGTTATTATTCATCAGACGTACTTTTTTATTATGGTTATAACTAGACGCGTGCAGCATGAAGGGGTGCATAATAACCATACTGCCTGCTTTGGCGGTATATTCCAGGAAACGGTCACATTGATGAATCAAGT
>JAQBFL010000152.1:0-3617 GCA_032123415.1 bacterium
TTGATAGCGATGCTTCCGTCTTTGTTGCCGCTTATCGCTTCCTTAACAGCGGTGGCACCCGCGCCGAACGCTTCTCTGGCATCGGTTTCGGATACGCAGCCGGCAAAGGAGCGCTGGAGGTAGCCGAAGGTGTCGGCGCGGATGCGGGAGATGCCGGTGCGGGCCTTGATCTCGCCGGCCAGCAGATCGCCCAGCGCGCCCGTGCCGCTGAGCTGCACGTTGCCGTGGGAGTCGACTTCCTTGCTGAACTTGGCCGCGATGGGGGTGTGGTCCGCGTCGCTAATGCCTTCGGAGACGGCGACGACGCAGCGGCCCAGCTTCTTGTAGACGCGCTGCACGTCGGCGCAGAAGCTGTCCATGTCGAACGGCAGCTCGGGCACGTAGACCAGGTGCGGCCCGTCATCGGGGTATACGCGCGCCAGGGCCGAGGCGGCGGTCAGGAAGCCGGCATGGCGGCCCATGATCACGTCGATCTTGACGCCCGGCAGGGCGCGGTTGTCCAGGTTATCGCCCATCAAGGCGCAAGCCACGAACTTGGCGGCGCTGCCGAAGCCCGGCGTGTGGTCATTTTCGCGCAGGTCGTTGTCGATGGTCTTGGGAATGTGATAGCAGCGCAGGTCGTATCCCGTGACGGCCGCTTCTTCGTTGATGATGTGAGCGGTTTCGGCCGAGTCGTTGCCGCCGATGTAGAAGAAGTAGCGCACTTCGTAACGCTTCAGGACGCTGAAGATCTGCTTGCAGTCCTCGGCGGACGGCTTCTTGCGGACGGTTCCGAGCGCGGATGCGGGGGTGTTCGCCACCGCTTCGAGAACGGCCGGGGATTCTTTGCGCAGGTCGATGAGATCCTCGGCCATGATGCCCTTGATGCCGTGGAGCGCGCCGAAAATCCGTCCGACGCGCTTGTCCTTGCGCGCCTGGATCACGGCGCCGACGAGGCTCTGGTTGATGACCATGGACGGACCGCCGCTTTGAGCGATCAACATGTTTCCCTTTTTGGCAGGCATGATGTCATTCCTCCGATTGACGGGGCGATCCAGCCACGCGCGGCGTGCTTCGGATCGCGTCCCTATATGAGGACATGGACTATGGCAGTTTTTGCGTTGAGGAATCAAGCCGAAACTGGCATGGTGGTTCGATATGGCAGATCGTGACCAGAGAACAGGCGGGATGGCGGGCGGGCGTTGGGCGGTCGAGCGCGAGCGATGCAGGTTGGAGCCCGACGAGGCGCCGCGGCGGGTGGCCGATGCCGTGCCGCTGGCGGATGCGCTGAAGATCGCATTGCGGCGGCACCCGATCGGCGTGGCCGCGGGCCGCGATCTCATCGCGCAGGTCTGGGGCGAAGTGGCCGGCGCGGGCATTGCGGCTCACGCCCGCCCGGGGCGGTTCGAGAGCTCGCACCTGACGGTCTACGTCGACAACTCGGTCTGGTTGAGCGAGCTCGCGCGCAGCGGCAAGACGCGCCTGCTGGCGAACCTGCGCGAACGGCTGGGACCCGACGTCGTGCGCACCCTGTCGTTTCAGATCGATCCGGATGCCCGCACGTCCTCCCGGTCGGCGACCGGCGCTAGCCGGTAGCCGATGCCCCATTCCCGGCCACGGATTCAGAGGGCGGAGTCATCGGCGGTCTCCGCCGATGGTCTCGATCGCGCGCAGCGCCGCGAGTGTCTCGGCTTGTTGCTTGCTGGGCGCCTCGGCCGTGGTCTCGGTCCCGTCCGGCAGGCGTACGGTCACCGTGAAGAGCATGGCGTGTGGCGGACCGACGGAAGACACGAGCCGGTATTCGGGACCGGTTTTCCACTCCCGCTGAGACAGTTCCTGCAGGCAGCCTTTGGGGTTGTGCTTTGACATTTCGGCGGAAAGCCCGCGGCAGTCCGCCAGCAGGAGTGTATCGAATATCTTCTCCACGGCTTTGAGTCCGCGGTCGAGGAAGGCGGCGCCGAGGACTGCCTCGAACGCGTCCGCGAGGATGGATTCCTGCCGCCTGCCGCCTGACTGCTCCGTGCCCTTTCCCATGCGCAGGTAGTCGCCGAGGTCGATCGCCCGCGCGAAGTTCGCGAGGGCTCTGCCGCTCGCAATGCGGCTGCGGGCCGCCGTCAGCGTTCCCTCGGTCCAGTCCGGAAACTCGCGGTACATGAAACTTGCAAGCACGGCGTCGAGAATGGCGTCCCCGAGGAACTCCAGCCGCTGGTTGTCCACGATGACGCCATCGTGCTCGAAGCGGAAGGAGCGGTGAGTCAGGGCCGCATCGAGCAGCGCCCGATCCTTGAATCGGTAGCCGAGTTTCTGTTCCAGCGAGACCAACGGGTCCGTCTTGGTTCTTTTCGTCACGTCTCTCTCCCTCCGTTCTATGCAAAGGGCATGCCTAGCCGCGCGGATGGTAGCGCGCATGTACCGCCCGCAGCCGGCCGGGATCCACATGCGTGTAAATCTGGGTCGTCGCGATGTCGGTGTGGCCGAGCATCTCCTGGATCACGCGCAGCGGCGCGCCGTTGGAGAGCAGGTGGCTGGCGAACGAGTGCCGTAGCGTGTGCGGCGAGACCCGCTTGTCGATGCCGGCCCGGCGGGCGTAGGCGCGAATGAGTTTCCACAGGCCCTTGCGCGAAAAGCCCGTTCCGCGGTACGTCAGGAACACTTCGGGTCCAGTGCGCTCGACGGCGAACCTGGGCCGCGCCTGCGACAGGTACTGAGAAAGGCTCTTGCGGGCTGTCTCGCCGAAGGGCACGACGCGCGTCTTGTTCCCCTTGCCCAGGCAACGCAGGAAGCCGGAGTCGAAATGCAGATCTTCCAGCCGCAGGGAGGCCAACTCGGACACGCGCAGCCCCGTGGCGTACAAGAGTTCCAGGATGGCTTTGTCGCGCACCGGGATGCGCCCGTCGCCGATCGGGCAGGCCAGCATCCGGTCGACCTCGCGGGGTGACAGGACGCCAGGTAGCGAGCGCCATAGCCGCGGGGAGTCCATGATGTCGACGACGTTGTCGTCCAAGAGCCCTTCCCCTTGCAGGTAGCGGAAGAACATCTTGATCGAGACCAGGCGCCGGGCGATCGAGTTCACGGCGACGCCGCGTTCGCGCTCTCCGATCAGAAAGGCCATGACCTGGTCGCGATGGACCTGATTGACGGAGTCGACGCCATCGGCCCCTAGCCGCCGCACGAAGGCGGCAAGGTCGGCGCCGTACGCAGCCCGCGTGAGCGGACTGAGCCCGCGCTCGAACGAGATGTGGTCCAGGAACTGTTCGACCAGCGCCTTCATGCGCGTCTACCGGCACTCCTCGGGCAGGGCGGCGGCCGCCGCGGGGTTGGCCGGCATTTCGTTGGCGGCGAAGCCGGCCTTGGCGACGATGGCTTCGATATTCTTGATGGAAAGGAGCATGCTGTCGTACTCCAGTGTGACGACGCGCGCCTCCAGGTCGGGCCGGACGCTGTCGACGCTCACCCCGTAGCTGGCCTCGCTCAGCGCTTCGACGATTCGCTCGGCACAGGCCTGCGTCTTCATCTCCGGGCAGCGGATGACGACCGTGCGGACGTCTTGCTTGCGGCAGCCTGCGCCGAACACGGCGCACAAAGCGATCAGGATGGCGAGGCCCAGAATTTGGTGTGACGGGCGTTGGCGCATGAGT